>JBDNCV010000082.1:0-16298 GCA_046719465.1 Anaerolinea sp. | reverse complement strand
CGAACCCCGCTGCTTTAACGCTGGAAGACGTGCGCGCGATTGCCGACCTTGCCCGCCTGCGCCTGACCGATGAGGAACTCAAGACCTACACCGCCCAGCTTTCGCAAATCCTTGATTACTTCACGCTGCTGCAAGAGGTCGACACCTCGGACGTGCCGCCGACCAACGCGCCCACGCATATGACGCTGCGCGAGGACGTGCCTCAGCCACCCTTGAGCATCGCCGAGGTGCTGCGCAATGCGCCCGACGCTGAGGACAACCAGTTCAAGGTGAACGTCGTTTTGGGTGACGAGTGAGATGAGCGACGACCTGCGCCTCGGCGGGATCGCCATCCTCGACTACGGCTCGCAGTACACCCAGCTGATCGCCCGCCGCCTGCGCGAGATGGGCGTATACGCGGAGGTGTTCGCGTTTGACGCCGCGCCGGAGCACATCAACCAGCACCAGCCGCGGGGTTATGTGCTGTCTGGCGGGCCGAACAGCGTTTACGAGGCAGGCGCGCCGCAGCTCCCGCGCCACATCCTCGAGAGCGGCCTGCCCGTGCTGGGGATCTGTTATGGGCTGCAGCTGCTGATGCACACGCTGGGCGGGGCCGTGCTGCCCAGCGCGACCGACCGCGAGTTCGGCCCGGCCAGCATCACCCACACCACCCCCAACCCGCTGCTGGACGGCCTGCCGGAGCAGATGCCAGTGTGGATGTCGCACGGGGACAAGGTGACGGCGCTCGCCCCGGGTTTCCTCCCGCTGGCCTTCAGCGATGGCTCACCCTATGCCGTCGTCGGCGACGCGCAGCGGCGTTACTATGGTGTGCAGTTCCACCCCGAGGTCAAGCATACCGTCTATGGGACGGAGATGCTGCACGCCTTCGCCACGCGCATCTGCGGCTGCGCCCCGCGCTGGACGCCGGTTGCCTTCATCGACAGCGCGGTGGAGTCCATCCGCCGCCAAGTGGGGGGTGAAAAAGTCATCCTCGGCCTGAGCGGGGGCGTAGACAGCGCCGTGGCGGGCGCGCTCATCCACCGCGCGATCGGCGACCAGCTCACCAGCATCTTCGTCAACACGGGGATGCTGCGCCTGCACGAGCCGGAGCAAGTGCTGCAAGTTTTCCGCGAGCAGCAGGGGATGCGCGTGGTCTACGCCGACGCGACTGAGCAGTTCCTCGACGCGCTGCAAGGCGTGACCGAACCCGAGGCCAAGCGCAAGATCATCGGGCGGCTGTTTATCGACGTGTTCAAAGAGCAAGCCGCTCAACTAGAAGGCGTGCGCTTCCTCGCACAGGGGACGATCTACCCCGACGTGATTGAGAGCGCCAAAGGGAGCAAGGCCGCCCACGTCATCAAGAGCCATCACAACGTCGGCGGCCTGCCCGAGCAGCTCGGCTTTGAGCTGGTGGAGCCGCTGCGCGACCTGTTCAAGGACGAAGTTCGCAAGGTGGGAACGGCGCTCGGCCTGCCAGATCACATCGTGTGGCGGCAGCCCTTCCCCGGCCCGGGGTTGGCGATCCGCTGCCTCGGCGATCTGACGCTGCCGCGCCTCGACAAGCTGCGCCACGCCGACGCCATCTTCCTCGAGGAGCTGCAAAAGGCCAACCTGCTCATCGGCGATACCGCGCAGTGCTTCGCCGTGCTGCTGCCGGTGAAAGCGGTGGGCGTGATGGGCGACCTGCGCACCTATGAGGAGGTGATCGTGCTGCGCGCGGTGCAGACCGACGACTTCATGACCGCCGACTGGGCGCGGCTCCCGTTTGACCTGCTGGCGCAGGTCAGCCGCCGCATCGTGAACGAGGTCAAAGGCGTGAACCGCGTCACCTACGACATCACGAGCAAGCCCCCCGGCACGATTGAGTGGGAATAGGGACAGGGCCTGCCCTGTCCGTCAGAGGACGCCACCCCACAAAGGCCGCAGGCGCGCGACGGCCTGCGCAGGGCCATCAGCGGCCAGCGGGTGATGGGCAGGTGGCAGCGCTGCGGCCTGCTCCAACAGGTCAACCCATGCGCCGCGCTCAAAATCCGCCAGCGAGACGCCCAGCCCGCGCCCGTGCTGGCGCAGCGCCGCGTCCAGCAGCGCCGACTCGCGCCAGTCGGCCGTCAGCGTGTAGATCATCGGCACGCCGTGGGCGATGACCTCTGCGACGGTGGAGCCGCCCGCCTTGCCGATGACGACATCCGCCGCGGCGATCAAGTCATGATACGCGGGGAAGTCGACTGGCACACAGCGCACGGTTGGCAGGCGCGCCACCTGTTCATATGCGCCGGGCATGACGAGGAACGTCCAGCCCTGCGCCCCTGCCAGCGCGCGAACGTCGGTCTGCCCCCAGCCGTGGCCGCCCATCGTCAGCAGCGCCACGCGATGATCAGCGGGCACGTCGAACAGGCGGCGCACGGCCTCACGCGGGCGGGTGGGGGCGTTGGCAAACAAGCCGACCGGCTCCACCTGTGTAAACTGCGGGAAGGGGTGGGCGAAGGGCATCTGCAAGGCGAGCGCGGCCTGCGCGTACTGCTGCGTGATGTGGGCGATGATCGGCGCGAAGGCCGGGCAGCGCTCCACATAGTGCTCATACACCCAGTCCCACGTGAAATGGGTGATGACCACCGACGGCACGCCCAGCGCCGCCCCCACCGCACAGGCCACCGGCGGCATGTCGCTTAGGATGAGGCGCACGTCATGCTGGCGGGCATAGGCCGCCTCGTCGGCGATGAGGGCTGGCTCATGGGCGATGAAGTCAGCATACCATGCGGCGGTGGCCTCCACATCGTAGCGCAGCGGGTCATGCTGGATCATGCCGATGTCGAAGCGTTGGGCGTGATGATGGTGCGCAGCGTGGAAGAACTTGGCGGGGGCTGCCGACCGCACATGCACGCGAACGCCGTCGGCGGCCAGCGCCGCGATCAAGCCCTGTTGACGGGCAGCATGGCCGAACCCGTGCGACGAGACGTAGAACAGCGCATCCGCCATGCTGCCGCCTAGTCGATCACGTGGCAGCGGTTGACCAGCGTCCCCAGCGGCTCAATCGTCACCTTTACCTCATCGCCGTCTTGCAGGAAGCGCGGCGGGTTCATGCCCTTGCCCACGCCCGCCGGCGTCCCTGTGAGGATGACATCGCCCGGCTCAAGCGTGAAGGCCTGCGACAAATACGCCACCAAGTACGGAATCCGGAAGAACATATCGGCGGTGCGGCCGTGCTGTACCCGTTCGCCGTTGACGTAGGTCTCAATCGTCAGCGCGTGCGGGTCGGGCACTTCGTCCTTGGTGACGATCGTTGGCCCCAGCGGGCAGAACGTGTCCATGCCTTTGGCGCGCGACCACTGCTTGTCGCTGTCTTGCAGGTCGCGGGCGCTCACGTCGTTGGCGATGACGTAGCCGAACACCGCATCCATCGCCTCATCCTCGCTGATGTCTTTGACGCGCTGGCCGATGACCACGCCGAGTTCGCCCTCCCAATCAACCTTTTGGGTGAGCGCGGCGCGCCAGCGGATGACCTCGCCGCTGCCGATGACGCTGCTGGGGAACTTGCTGAAGATGAGCGGCTTGTCCGGCATCTCGTTGCCCAGCTCGCGGGCGTGCTCGGCGTAGTTGCGCCCGACACACAGGATCTTGCCGGGGATGAGCGGGGCGACGAGTGTCACCCCCTGCTGGATGCGGTAGCGCTGCGAGATGTCGACCTCGCCGCCCTTGCGGATGATGTCCATCACTTGACCACCCAGCATATACACGCCACCGTCGCTGAATTCAGCGGCGTGCAGGCTGCCATCAGGCCGCCGAATCGTACAGAGTTTCATACAGTCCCCCTCTCAATCCTAAGCGTTACCCAGTACAGGGCAAAACTGACGTCAAACGCCGGGCGCTAGAGCCTCTGGCTCCCACGCGCCCCAGCCGGAGGCTTCAGCCTCTGGCGCACCGCCGCCTCAATCAGTAATCGCCCGCCGCGCCCGCCGCCGGGCCGCCGCTCTCCGCACGGACGATGGCCACGCCCGCGCTCGCGCCGATGCGGTTGGCCCCCGCCGCGATCATGGCCTGCGCGTCGGCGAGGGTGCGCACGCCGCCGCTGGCTTTGACGCCCATCCCCTCGCCGACGATCTGGCGCATCAAGCGGACGTGCTCCACGGTTGCGCCGCCCCCGCCGAAGCCGGTGCTGGTCTTGACGAAGTCCGCGCCCGCCCGCCGCGCGATCTGGCAGGCTATGACGATTTCCTCGTCGCTCAGCAGCGCCGTCTCGAGGATCACCTTGCACAGGGCGTTGTGCTCATGGCAGACGGTGGCGACATCGCTGATGTCCTCATACACCGCCACCAGATCGCGGATCTTCAGCGCGCCGACGTGCAGCACCATATCGACCTCGTGCGCCCCCGCGCGGATCGCCTCCTGCGCCTCATACGCCTTAACCTGCGGCAGCGACGCCCCCAGCGGGAAGCCTACCACCGTGCAGACTTTGACGCTCGTCGCCCGCAGCAGCTCCGCGGCCAGCGGCACGAACACGCTGTTTACACACACCGACGCAAACCCGTACAATTTGCCCTCATAGCACAGCAGCTCGATGTCGCGCTCGGTCGCTTCAGGTTTGAGCAGCGTATGGTCGATCACGCGGGCGATCCCATCGCCATTGGGCAGCGCCCCGAGGCCCGGCAGCGTCCGCCCTGTGCGGGCTTGCACGTTGGCCTCATCGAGGATGGCGTTCACTTTTTTCACAATGGTCTCGGTATTCATCGTGTCACTTTCGTTGGATGGCTGGGGCTTATTGTACCTGTTCTGGCGCATTTGGGGAGTTTGAGGGTTGGCCGCTGTGTCGTTGAAAATCCCGCTGGGGCATCTGGCGCTGGCGGTGTTGATCGTGCTGGGGGCGTTCGCGCTGCGGGCGGCTGTCGTGTTCGAGCGGGCCGCCGGTGACGCGGTGTTCTACCCGCCGGACGGCAACGACATGCGCACCTACCTCACACAGGCCGAGACGATCCTTAACGGCGGCTGGACGTGGGGGCGGCAGCCCGGCCCATCGCTGCTGTTCGCGCTGCTGATGCAGGTCATGGGCACGCGCGAGGCAGGGATGCTCATGCTGGCGGTCAGCCTGCTGGACGCGCTGACGGCAGGGGCGCTCATCGGCTGCGGCTGGCTGCTCACGCGGCGCTTCTGGGCGGGGCATCTCGCAGGCCTGCTGTACGCCCTTTACCCCGTGAGCGTCTTCTATGGGACGACGCTGCTGGCTGACCCGCTGGGGGCGCAGCTCATGGCGTGGGCGCTGCTGCTGACGCTGTGGCAGGGCGAGCGTGCCCGCTGGCCGCGGACGATCCTGCTGGGGGGGCTGTTGGGGGCGCTGCTGCTCACGCGGAACAACCTGTTCCCCGTGGTGCTCGTGCTGCTCATCGCGGCGCTTTGGGGGCTGCCGCGCCGCCAGATGATCGCCCATGTGGGGGTGACGGTGGCGCTGGCGTTCGCGCTCAACACGGCGCTGGCCACGTCCTCGGCGTTGGACATCGACATGCAGCTCTACAGCGGCAACAACCGCGACGCGAACGGCTTCGGCGGCGCGTCGATGGCCTTCATCGCCAAAGACACGCCCACCTACTGGCAGGCGCTGGCGCAGGATATAGCGATTGCGCCGCTGCGCTTTGCGGGGCTGCTGCTGCACAAGTGGGCCGCCTCGTGGAGCAGCCTCGAGTTCGGCAACAACATCGACTACCTGCAAACGCGCGCCATCAGCCCGACGCTGCAAGCGCTGCATGGGGACTTTGCGCTGCTGGCGGTGGGGGCGGTGGCGGGCTTGGCCGCTCTGTGGGGGCAGCAGCGGCGGCTCGCCGTGGGCTGGCTGGCGGCGCTGGGGCTGTTCACGCTGGCGCTGATCACCACGTTCGCGCTCAGCCGCCTGCGCTACCCGATGGTCGTGCTGCTGCTGCCGCTGTGGTCGGTGGCGGGGGTGGCGCTGGCGGAGGGGCTGAAACGCCGCGCCCAACTCGTGCGGCTGGCGGGCGGCGCGGCGGCGGGCGTGGCCGCCTGTGTTGTGTTCCCGCTCGCGGTGAGTTCCGCGCTCATCCCGCCCAAGCCGATTTTTGACGCGCTCCCCGACGGTGCAGCGCCGCTGAACGTGGCCTTTGGCGAATCCGGCGTGCGGCTGGTGGGCTGGCGGACGCTGCGCTTCTGGGAGGGGCCTGCGCGCGGCTGGATGCGCCCGGATCAAGCCTACACCGTGCAGCTCTATTGGGCGCTCGACCGGCCCACTGACCTTGACTACACCTTCCACATCGCCTACGTGGTGGACGATGTGCGCTATGCCGGCGCGGACGGCCGCTTGGGGCATGTGTCGTTCCCTGCCCTGCCGACCAGCCGCTGGCAGCCCAACCGCATCTACAGCGAGATCGTCGCCTTCAAAGCGACGGAGCCAGTGCCGCTGGCCACTTACGGTGAAATCCGCGTGGGGGTGTACCACGTGGACTTGAACACCGACATCATGACCGATTACCCCGTGACGGAGCCGCTGGCGGATCGCTCGTGGGTGCTGCAAACGCTGGCCTTCTATGATGGCTCCCTCCCCGCCGTGCCCGCTGATCTGCCGCGCGTTGACCTGCGCTTTGGCACAGCGACAGGCGACCAGATCACGTTGGAAGCGCTCGACATCCCCGCCCGCGCCGCGCCCAACGAGACGATCACGCTGCGCATGGTGTGGCGCGCCGAGGGTGAGATCGCGCGCGACTATCGATTGTTTCTGCATGTGATGGACGCGCGCGACCAGCTGGCGGCGCAGGGCGACCGCGCCCCGCACCCCGTTCCGTCGTCCAACTGGCAGCCCGGCTACCCCTTCTACAGCGAGATCACGCTGACGATGCCCGCAGACGCTGGCGAGTATGCCGTCTATCTGGGCTTGATTGAGGCCGTCACCCGCGACCGGCTGCCCATCGACGCGCCCGACTTCCGCCCGCGCGTGGCGACGATCACGGTGGGGGGGTGAGATGAGGTTTCTGCTGCCGCTGATGCTGGCGGCGCTGCTCTACACGGGCGGGGTGGCGCTGCCCTTCTTCAGCGACGACATCGAGACGCAGCGCTTCGTTCAGCCGCGCACCCTCTTTGCTTTGTGGACGCAGGTCGAGGTCAATGGGGCGTACTACCGCCCGCTGACCAACCTGCTGCACCGCGCTGTGCCGCTCGACGCGGCGCTGTGGCATGGGCTGCTGCTGTGGCTGCACCTGCTGACGGTGGCGCTGGTGAGCGTGTTAGCGCGGGCGCTCAGCGGGCACAGGGCGGCCTTCAGCGCTGCGCTGTTATACGCCGTGTTCCCGTTCCACGCGCAGGCGGCGCTTTGGCCTGCCTCGATTGTGCACCTGCTCGTCACCCTGTTGATTGTGGCGGCGTGCGTCGGCGCGCTGACGCGGCGGGGGGGTCTGGCGCTGCTGGCGGGGGTGGCTGCGCCCTTCGCCCATGAATCGGGCGTGGCGGCGGCGGCGCTCATCGGGCTGGCGCTGTGGGCGCAAGGCGGCGCGCGCAGCGTGCGGCGATATAGCATCCTGCTGGCGGCGGTCGCAGGCGCAGCGTTAGGCTATTGGCTGCTGCGGAGCCACTTCGTCGGCGGGGGCGGCCTGCGCGTTGACCCCGAGGCGGTGCTGTTCAACGCGGCGTATCTGGGGCAGGGGTTGAGCCTGCCCGCGCAGTGGCTCATGGGGGCGCTGGCAGGCGATGCTGTCCTGCGGGCGCTCGCTGGGCTGGCGGCGTTCAGCGGGCTGGCCGTCGCGGCGCTGGGACGCCAGCGGCTGCTTTGGGCGGGCTTAGGGTGGATCGGCGTGGCGCTGGCCCCGGCCTTGCTGCTGCTGCACCCTAACTACGTGTTGTATGGCGACCGCCTGCTGACGATTGCCGCGCCTGCGATTGCGCTGCTTTGGGCGGCGCTGCTTTGGAGGCTGCCGCGCTGGGCGGGTGCGCTGGCGCTCATCATCCTGACGCTGGGCAGCGTGAGCATGGCGCGCAGCGTGATCGCCCAGCATCGGCTGCACGCCGACGCGCTGCGACCGATCATCGCCACCGCTGACCCCGACACGCCCACGCTCTACCTCAACCTACCCTCCCACACCGAGCAGGCCGCCAGCCCCCTCCCCTTGTGGCGCGCCAGCGCGGGCCTGCTCACCGATTGGATCGACCTGCGCGATTTCCTGTGGCTGAACGCAGGCCAGCGCGAGTTCCCGCAGGTGGCATACGCTCATGCGCCGTGGCTGGCCGATGCCCCGCCCGACCTGCTGACGCGCTTCTACGGCGGCAGCATCGCCCCTGATGCGCTGCCCGCGCTCATCCAGCAGCACGCGCGCACGTTCCGCACACGGTGGACAGGCGCAGGCTGGCAGACCTTTGAGTGGGCACGCCGGCTGGACGCCGTGGACGGGATCGCATTCGACGGCGCGCTGAAAGTGGCCGCTGAGGCCGCACTAGACGGGGACTTCGTCCGCGTGACGCTCGACTGGCAGCGCATTGGCCCCCTGAGCGCCGATTGGACGGCGTTCGTGCATCTGACTTGCGATGGGGCGCTCATCGCGCAGGCCGACGGCGACCCCTTCGAGAACAGCCGTCCGTTCAGCGCGTGGGCTGAGGGCGAGGCGTGGCGCGAGGCGCGCTGGCTGCCGCTCCCTGCGGGCGTGGAGCGCGGTTGTTTGCGCGTGGCCGTCGGGCTGTATGAACGCGCTGCGCTCGCTCGCGCCACCTCGGACGTGGGGGACGCGCTCAGCGTGCCGGTGCGATAGCGCTGAGGGACGCGGAAAAACAATCCTCCGAGGGGCAACCGTAGGGACGAGGCCTACCGCGTCCGCCGCGCCCACACCCCACATGGCCGCCGTCGGCATGAAAAAACGGATAGGGCATGCCCTCTGTCCCCATATATCATGTGTTGGCCATGCGTCATAGGCGAGTCGCTTTAGCAGAGTTGGCCAACATCTTGTATTATTGGCCATAGCATACACAACAACGGTGAGGCTCAGCGTGGCAGATAACGCGCTCAACCAACAGTTACAAGCAGGCATCGCCGCCGCCAAAGCAGGCGACCGCGCCACCGCGCGCGAGCTGCTCGAAGGCGTGCTGGCTCAGGATGACCGTAACGAGCTGGCGTGGATCTGGATGGCCAGCGTGGTCAACACGGTCGCCGAGCGCCGCGTCTGCTTGGAGCGTGTGCTGGCCATTAACCCCAAGAACGAGGTGGCCCGGCGCGCCCTGCGACAGCTCGGCGGCGCAACCCCCAGCGCATCGACCGCCGCCCGCCCGACCCCGCCGCCTGCGGCTGACAACCGTTCGAACAGCGCGCGCTTGGTGCTGTATGTGGTAGGCGGGGTGCTGCTGTTCGGGGTGGTGGCCTCGCTTATTTCGTCGCTGTTGGGGCCGCAGGTTGAAGTGACGTCCATCACCGAGACGCCTGTCCCTGTGGAGGCCTTTGCTCAGATCATCAGCCCCACGCCCATCCCCACCTTGACGCCCAACATCGTCCTCGTAACGCGCGCCCCGGCCACGCTCCCGCCCACCTTCACCCCCACGCCCGCGCCAACCGAGGCCTTCACCAACACGCCCACGGTCACGCCCTTCCCGCTGGGGCAGTACACGATCTTCTACACCGCGCGCGAGCCGGGGAGCGCCACCGTCTCGCTGTATCGCGTGCGCGCCGACGGCACGGGCGATGAGCTGCTGCTGGAGGACGTGCGCGATGTAGCCTTCGACTTCACCGGCCAGCGCATCGCCTTCGTGCGGGACGTTCCGGCGACCGCCGCCAACGAAGGGGGCGCACTCGTGTTGGGGAGCGAGACCATCGGGCAGGTGTTCATCGCCGACCTTGACAACCTCGCAGGGGCGCGCCAGATCACCCGTTTGGAGCGCGCCTCGGCCTACACGCCCATCTTCAACCCACGCGGCGAGCAGATCGTGTTCGTCAGCGATTACACCGGCAACGACGAGCTGTTCTTGTTCGACCCTGCCACCGGCCTCACCACCCAACTGACCAACCACCCGGGCATCGACCGCGACCCGACATGGTCGCCCGATGGCACTGCGATCGTCTTCGCCAGCGACCGCGAAACGCCGCTCTACACCGACCTGTACGTGTTACAGTTCCTGCCAGATGGCAGCACGACCACCCGCCGCCTGACGCGCACCCTCGGCAGCAGCTATGCGCCCGCCTTCAGCCCCAACGGTCAGCGCATCGCCTTCATCAACGATGGAACCCTGCGCGTCGTGGGCGCGGATGGCCAGCGGCTTCAGACGCTCGTCAGCGATGGCTCCGAGATTCGTCAGCCTGTGTGGTCAGCCGACAGCCGCTTCATCGGCTTTATCTCTAACCGAGAGGACGAGCGCTTCCAGATGTACTTTGTGGAGCCGCCCAACCGGACGATCACCCGTGTGATAGCGAACGAACGGGTTGTCACCAGCATGCAGTATCAACCTGCCTTGATTTTCCGCATTCCGCGCTAACTGAACGGAGAGAAACCCCATGAGTGACGACGCATCCAGCCTGTTGGCCCAAGGGCAGGCGCTGCTGCAAGCGGGCAAACGTGCCGAAGCCGCCGACGTGCTCAAGCGCGCCGTGGAAGCCGACAGCGAAAATGTGGCGGTGTGGCTGGCGCTGGCCCAAGCGCTCGACAACCGCGACGAGAAGCGCATCGCGTTAACCACCGTCCTCCAGCTGGACCCGGGCAACGAAGACGCCCAGCAGATGCTCGACGCGCTGGAGCAGGTGGGCAAGCCCGCGAGCGCGGCGGCTGAATGGCGACCGGGCATCTCGCAGAGAGAGTTTCGGCTGGCGGTGATCGGCTTGGCGATCTTCACGCTGGTGATGTTCGGGCTGGCGGGGGCGGTCTACAGCGCGCGCGTGGGGGCCATCAACGCGGAGCGCAGCGCGGCCACCGCGGTGGCGATGGAGGCCACCAGCCTCATCATCACCGCCACCGAACGCGCCTTCCTCGCGGAGACGCAGGCCGCAGACGCAACCCAGACCGCGCTGGCCGTCAACTCGCCCACGCCGACCGCCACGCCTACGCCGGTGCGCGTGCTGCCCACCGCCATCCCGCCGACCGCCACCCCCACCCCCACGCAGGACTTGTCGCGGTTGTTCCCGCCGCCGCCGTCTAACTTGCGCGGGCGGCTCATCACGACGGGTGGGTTCATCGGGCGCACGTCCGAGTTCCTGCCCGTGCAGATTTACCCCGCAGGCGGCGGCAGCCCGGTTGATCTCAACACCGACCTTGCCCAATCCCCGAGCGCCGACGACGCCTTCCGCCGCATCGCCTACGCCCGCAGCAGCGCCGACGGCGTCTCGATCCCCGTCGTGGATACAGCGCTGCCCGACCGGCTGCAAGGCGTTGACCTGCTGAACGCTGCGCTGCGCGTTGACCCGACCGCGCGCGACCCGCGTGCCCCGCGCATGTCGCGTGATGGGCGCTTTGTCGTGTTCAGCGTGCTGATCCAAGAGCAGCGGGCGCTGTTCGTCTTTACCCTGCCTGATGCCACCGTGGCCAACGCGCCGCTGACCGCCATTCAGCGCATCACGCCGAACGACGGCGCAGAGTACTTGGCAGCCGACATCAGCCCCGATGGCCGCAGTGTCGTCGCCGTGCGCCGCACCACCGGCACTGATCTGGTGTTGATCGACCTTGACCCCGCCACCAACTTCCGCCAGTCCATCCTCACCAACGACAGCAATCTGCTGGTGGAAGACACGCCTGCCTTCAGCCCGGACGGCGCACAGGTGGTCTTCAGCGCCCAGTCATCCGGCACGCCCAAGGCGATCTACATCGCCGTGCTGCAAAACAACGCCTTCACCAGTGTGACGCCGCTCATCCAGCTCGAGGCCGACGCCTACGGCCCCGTCTTCAGCCCCGATGGCCAGTATCTGGCATTCACCAGCACGATCACCGGTGTGCCCAACGTCTTCTTGTTCGACCTGCGCACCCGTGAGACCTTCCAGCGCACCGCAGAAACCAACCCCGTGACCGTCAGCGGTTGGACGAATTAAACCCCGACCGCACAAGGGCAGAGCCTGCCCTGTCTAGTGGCTGTGCGATACAGTGGGCGACCCGACGGGTCGCCCTGACGCTTTGCTGGCCCCAGCCCCCTTGCCAATCGGTACTATTAGGTTTGGTGGTCACTTATGCCGACAAGGCTTATAGTAAAGAGAGCGTATAAATGAGGGGGATGTTCCTGTGAAACCGCTGCTTGCAAATCGACTTCTCATCGCGTTGTGGGTGTGGAGCATCGTAGGAGGCCAGCTGATGGCGCAAGGCAGCACAAGCGAGCCGCCCATCATGAAGCGCTGTATCAACTTTGGCAACATGCTGGAAGCCCCCAACGAAGGCGCGTGGGGGCCTGTCTTGGAGGAGCGCTTCGTGAAGCTGGTGGCTGCGTCCGGTTTTGACACGGTGCGCGTGCCGATTCGCTGGTCAGCGCATGCCGAGGAAGCGCCCCCCTATACCATCGACCCGGCCTTTTTTGCGCGCGTGGATGAAGTGATCGACTGGACGCTGGAAGCCGGCCTGACCACCATCATCAACGTGCACCACTACGAGGAGATCATGCAGGATCCGCAGGCGCACGCGCCGCGCTTGCTGGCGCTGTGGGATCAAATCGCCACACGCTACGCCGATTACCCGCCTGCGCTGGTTTTTGAGGCGCTCAACGAGCCGACCAACGCGCTGACCCCGCGCCTATGGGATGAGGTGCAGGCTGAAGTCGTCCGCACGATTCGGCGCACCAACCCCGACCGGCGGATTGTGGTAGGCGGCGGCAGCTGGAACTCGCTGGACGGGATGCTGCAAATGCAAGTGCCCGATGATCCCAACCTCATCGCCACCTTTCACTACTATGAGCCGTTCCGCTTCACGCATCAGGGGGCGGAGTGGGTGGAGGGCACGAACGCCTACCTCGGCACGACGTGGGGCACGCCCTTCCAACGCGCAGAGCTGCACGCGGCGTTGATGCGCGCCGCGCGCTGGCAAGCCGAGCGCGGCCTGCCGGTGCTGCTCGGCGAGTTCGGGGCCTACTCCAAAGCGGACATGGCCTCGCGCGTGGCGTGGACGAGCGCCGTCCGCGAGAGCGCAGAGCAGCTCGGTTTCGCGTGGTGCTACTGGGAGTTTGCCGCAGGCTTTGGCATCTTCGACCCCTCCGCCGACACGTTCAACGATCTGTTTGGGGCGCTGCTGCCTGACCGTGAACCGCCCTCAGTGGAAGCGTTGGGGCTGAGGAGAGCCGAGTGACCGCCCCGCTCATCCCCGTCGCAGACGGCGTGTATCAAGTGCCGATCCCGCTGCCGTTCGCGCTGCGGATCGTCAACTGCTACCTGCTGCGCGATCATGACGGTTGGGCAGTGCTCGACACGGGCATCAACACGCCGCAGGGGCAGGCCGTGTGGCGGGCAGCATGGGACGCGCTCGGCATCCGCCCGCGCGAGATTCGCCGCATCCTGATGACGCACGTCCACCCCGATCACTTCGGACTGGCGGGCTGGCTGCAAGCGCAGATCGTCGCGGATGGCGGCACAGCGGCGGTCTATGCCTCCCCGCGCGAGATTCGTCAAGCGCAGCTCATCTGGGAGCGGGAGAGCACGCTCGACTTTGCCGCGTATCTGGCGCACCACGGGATGCCGCCCGACATGGCGCGCGCCGTGGACAGCGGCCTCGACGACACACGTACCATGACGCTGCCGCACCCCGCCGCGCTCCACCCGCTCGACCCAGACAGCGTGCTTGATACCGGCGCGCGCCAGTTCAAGCTGCTGCTGGCCGAGGGCCACGCTGATGGCCAACTGCTGTTTTACGACCAGCGCGACGCGCTGCTGCTGAGCGGCGACCATGTCCTCATGCACATCACCCCCAACATCGGCATCTGGACGGAGACCGACCCGCACCCGCTGCGGCGCTACCTGCGCTCGCTGGAGGCGCTGCACGATCTGCCGGTGCGCTTGGCGCTGCCCGGCCACAAGGCGCTCATCCACGACTGGGCCGGGCGCATCCGCGAGCTTCAGCAGCACCACGAGGAACGGCTCGAACACACGCTGCAAGCCGTCCGCGATGGGCACACCGACGCCTATCACGTGGCGCTGGTGATCTTCCAGCACATGCGCTTCACGCCCCATGAGTGGCGCTTCGCGCTGGCGGAGGCGCTGGCGCACCTCGACGAGCTGGTGCTGCGCGGCCAGCTCGCGCGTGAGGGCGAGCGCTTCGGCTTGGTGTAAAGCTCAAGCCGCCGGGCGCGCTCCTACTGCCCGTTGTCCTCTTGATCGCTCGGGCGTTTGAGGAAGAGCACGCTGCGCTTGACAGTGATGCAGATGTCACCGTGCTGGTTGCGCCCTGTGTGCTTGAGCGTGACGATGCCCGCGTCCGAGCGTGAGCTGCTCTCGCGCTTGCTGAGGACTTCCGTCTCGACGTAGAGCGTATCCCCGTGGAACAGCGGGCGCGGGTGCTGGACTTCCTCATAGCCGAGGTTGGCGATGATCGTGCCCTCGGTCAGCTCGCTGACGGTGATGCCCACGACCAGCCCCAGCGTGAAGATGCCGTTGACGATGCGCTGGCCGAACTGCGTCTTGCTGGCGAAATCTTCATTGAGGTGCAGCGGCTGCGTGTTCATCGTCAGCGCGTTGAACAGCACGTTGTCCATCTCGGTGAGGGTGCGCCCCAGCGTGTGGCGGATCACCTGCCCCACGGCGAGGTCATCGTAATATTTACCGGCCATCAGGTTGTCCTTTCGGGTTGGGTTGTTCCAGCAAGCGCGGCATCAGCAAGTCCATCAGCACCGCCGTTTCCTCCATGCTGCGATACTCGCCAGCGTGGGCAATGCTGTTCAGCTGCGGGTCATAGCTCCAAAAGCCCGCGGCGAGGTAGAGATGCCGAATATACACGTTGCAGATGCCCAGCACCACGCGCGAGTAGACCGAATAGGCCATGAACGGGAAGAAGATGATCACCCCGCGATCGTGCACGTAGAGGACGATGCCCATGTTGGGGTCGGGGTAGTGCAGCTCGACGTCGTCGCCCACGGCCCCGCGCGCGGCGACCAGCGTTGGGTCAAGCCGCAGCATGTGGTGCGCCAGCGCATACGGGCGCAGCCGCCGCACCGGCCAGAAGCGCTCCGGTTGGTGGGGGTCTTGGCCGTGCGCGTAGAGCCAATCGATCATGGCGCGCGTCAGGCGGCCTGTCTTGGGGACGTAGAGGTGAATCTCGTACATCATGGGCGGGCGCGCTCCTTCAAGAGCGAGACGAGCAGCGCCTCGCTGTGCAGGTTGGCGTCGGCAAAGCGGCCCCAAACGTCACTGCCGCTGAGGATGACGATGCTGTCGCGTTCGACGCGCGCGCCTGAGAACTCCGACCACGGCAGGGTGCGCCCGTCTTGGTCGCGCAGCCCGTCCGGCGTGAGCGTGAGCGCCCCAAAGCTGACCTCCTGCCCATGCGCGAGCTGCGCTTGCAGCAGCGGCAGACGGTCGCGCAGGACGCCGCGCTCCAACAAATCCAGCAGCTTGCGCCCGTCCTTGAACACCCAATTGATGCGGATCTGATCGCCCTGCTCGCTCTGGAGCTGGCCCAGCACGCGCTCATAGGGAACCAGCCCGAACAGCCGCAGCGTCTCGATCTGCACGTCCACGCGCGCGATCATCAAGAACGGGAAGGCCGCCACCACCGACCCCTCTCGATAGGTGAAGCCGCGTTCAAACACGATCACCTCGCGGTTCCACAGGTGCGCCACCGCCCAGATCAACGGCATGGCGATCAGCGCGTAGAGCAAGGGCACCACCACATCGACCAGCGTCCCCTCTAAGTTGAAGGTGGCCAGCGTGATGATCAAGGCGCTGACGGCGTAAATTACGCCCGCTTGCACCAGCAGCCGCAGCCGGTGCGACGTAAAGTGGAGAATGTAGCGCCCCAGCACGGGGTCATCGTCAAGGGCGCGCTCAGAGGCAAGCGTCATGCTCTGGCTCCTGATGAGTTTCCCACATTGTAGCAGATCACGCGCAGCCGCGGGGGCGTGATGCGGTCGTGGCAGGCCGCCCTCCGCTGAGCGACAGCGAGCAGGACAGGCCCTGTCCCGATGGGCGTGTTCGTTCGGCGTTACAAGGGGAGTGTCTAAATCACTGGTGATGGCCCTCACCCCCTGTCCCCCTCTCCCACGCGCCGCTGCGCGGCTGGGGCGAGGGGGGCCGCCCTCACCCCCTGCACCTCACCTCTTGTGCTAGGCGCTACCCACATCGTGCAAAACGGACGTTGAACGCCGGACGCTCAAGCTGAAGGGGGCTTTAGCCCCCGCGCGCCAGCCAGAGGCTTGAGCCTCTGGCGCACGGCCACCTTCTGTTGCGGCTTAGACACTCCCGT
>JBDNCV010000081.1:0-16356 GCA_046719465.1 Anaerolinea sp. | reverse complement strand
TCCTGCTGCTGTCACTGTTGGTCATTGGGGCAGCAGGCAAAACGACAGATGCTAGCACCTTGATTCGCAGCAGCTTTCAATTAGCAACGCCCATCATGATCGGCGCGCTGGCAGGCATCTGGTGCGAGCGCAGCGGCGTGATCAACATCGCCATTGAGGGCATGATGCTGGTGGGCGCATGCTTTGGCTTTTGGGTGCTTTACTACCTGCGCTTGGCTGTTCCAGCTGATCAATACGGCGTGGCGCTGACCGCTGGCGTGATTATCGCTGTGCTGGGCGGCGGGTTGATCGCGCTGCTGCATGCGTGGCTCAGTATCCGCTTTGCGATTGATCAGATCATCAGCGGCACGGTGATCAACATTCTGGCGGCGGGCGTCACCGCCTTCATCCGCCGTGAGTATCTTGCCAGCACCGAGGCAGGGCTGGATCGCCTGCCGACGTTTAGCATCCCGATTCTGAAAGACATCCCGCTTGTAGGCAACATCTTCACCAACGGGCAGCCCATTTTTTATCTCATGTTCGTGCTGCTGATTGGCTCGCACATTGTCTTGTTCTACACGCGCTGGGGGCTGCGCACGCGCGCTATTGGGGAGAAGCCCAGCGCTGCCGACACGTTGGGCATCAACGTCAACCGAATGCGCTGGACAAATGTCTTCGTAGCGGGGTTGATCGCTGGGCTGGGCGGCGCATGGTTCAGCTTGGAGGTGACGGGCACGTTCACCGAGGGGATGACGCGCGGCAGTGGGTTCATCGCGCTGGCGGCCATGATCTTCGGCAATTGGACGCCGTTCGGGGCGTTTGGTGGGGCGCTGCTCTTCGGGTTCAGCGATGCGCTTGGCCTCCGCTTCCAGATTTTGGATGTGCCTGTGCCGTATCAGTTCTTGCAGATGGTTCCATACATCATCACGTTGGTGGTGTTGGCTGGCTTAGTGGGCAGGGCTTACGCGCCAAAAGCTATTGGCGTGCCCTACAAGAAAGAGTGAGCCGCGCTCAACCATTCGCGTAGGGGCTTACGCTATAATGGCAGTGATCAACAATGTGAGAGACTGGGCATGAGCAAAACCCAACAAGTGCTCATCGTGGAGGATGAACGCACAATCCGCGAAGTGGTGCGCCGCTATCTGGAAGTGGACGGCTACAACGTCCACGAAGCCGAGGATGGACAGCAGGCGCTGCACATTCTGACTACCAAAGCCATCGATCTGATTATCCTTGATGTCATGATCCCCAAGCTGGATGGCTTTGCGCTGACGCGCAAGCTTCGCAACCCGTCAGACTATGTGAGCATGGCGACCAGCGGCGAAGTGCCCATCATCTTCTTGACCGCGCGCAAGGACGAAAAAGATCGCCTCGATGGCTTTTCCTTCGGCGGGGATGATTACTTGACCAAACCGTTCAGCCCGCGTGAGCTGATGGCACGTGTGAAGGCGGTGCTGCGCCGCAGCACGATAGGCGTGCTGGGCACGGAAGACCCAATACAAGTGGATCGCCTGCGGCTTGACCCGCGCAGCCGCAGCGTCATGGTGGATCAACAGACGGTGAACTTGACAGCGAAGGAGTTTGACCTGCTGTGGTTCCTCGCGCGGCATCCGCACCAAGTCTTTAGCCGCACGCAGCTCTTAGATAATGTGTGGGGCTTTGAGTTCGACGGTGATGAAAGCACTGTGACGGTGCACGTGCGCCGCCTGCGTGAGAAGATCGAGCCGGACGCCACCAAGCCGACCTACATTCAAACGGTGTGGGGCATTGGCTACAAGTTTGAGATCCCAGAATGAGCCTGCTGCTGCGTGTTGTTGTGATCGGGGGGGCGCTGCTCGGCGTGTGGCGTTTGATCGTGCGGTTTCAGAAGCGCCCAGCCTATCCACCGGCAGCGTCCTACGTCAAGCGACTTGACAACGAGAATCGTCTGTTAGGCTTTGAGACGGTGGCGAATCTGCGCGACGTTGGCGGTTATCGCACCGCGCATGGGCAGCGCGTGCGGCGTGGCCTGCTCTTTCGCAGCGCTTCACTGGCCTATATTAGTGAGGCGGAGGCAGCGCGGCTGTCGGATATGGGCCTGAGGCTGGTCTGTGACCTGCGCACCCCGCAGGAGATTGCTGCCGCGCCCGATCATGTGCCGAGCGGCGCCCGTTACTGGCATCTGCCGATGCTCCAGCTTGAAAACCGCTGGCGAGAAGCCGCGCGTATGGTTTTGATTCCTAAATACCTCGACACCATGACGCGGCAGATTTACATTCAAATGGTGGATCGGCAGCACGCCAATTTAGCGGCGCTCTATCGGGAGTGGATGCAGCCGGAAAACTTGCCTGCGCTGGTGCATTGCAGCGCAGGCAAAGACCGCACAGGCGTTTCGGTCGCGCTGCTGCTGCTGGTGTTGGGCGTTCCAGAGGAAGTGGTGTTGGCGGATTACAGCCACACGAACGATTTCTTTGACTACATCAAGACGCTCTCGACGGATTTAATCGTCGGGCTTCAACGGCTGGGGCTGCGGCAGGAGGACATCACCGCGCTGCTCATCGCTGACCCGGCGAATTTAGAGGCGACGCTGCGCCATATCGATACTACCTATGGCGGGGTGGAGGGGTACTTCCGAACGGCGCTAGGCTTCAACGATGCGGATCTCGCAGCGCTGCGGGCTACATTCCTCGAGGAGGCCTGATGCAGCGCCTGCACTCACCGATGGGAGCCTTGCTGCTCGTCTTGGGACTCAGCCTAGGGGGTACGCTGTTTTTTAGCGCGGTGCTGCTCAACCTGAGCATGGACAGCTTGCAGCTGCTGGCGCTGGTGATGAGCGGCTCTGGGATTGTGACGACGATCATCGGCGGCCTGCTGTATCGCTTTGGCGTGTTTGATCGGCTGCGCAGCATCTTTTGGACGGTGGGCGCGATCGTGGTGGTGACGGTCGGGTTGATCCTCATCAACATCTGGACGTTATCGCGTTTGGTGTTCATCGGCTCAACCTACTTGGGGGTGATGTCGAACGTGCTTATCTTTGGGGGCATGTCGGCTTTGGTGTTCGGCTACTTCGTCACACGGAGCATGACGGATCGTTTGGCTGCGCTGGCGCAGGGCGCAGAGAAGATTGCCAAAGGCGATTTCAGCACTCGTCTGTCAGTGGTGGGGCATGACGAAATCGCTCGCCTCACCCACAGCTTTAACCTCATGGCAGCGGATCTGGAAACGGTGGAGGAGGAGAAGCACAAACTGGAGCAGACGCGGCGGAATCTCGTGGCGTGGGTCAGCCATGATTTGCGGACGCCGCTGGCTAACATGCGTGTGATGATGGAGGCGATGACTGACGGCATCGTCACCGATGAGGCGCTCCAGCGGCAGTACCTTGCAAACAGCCTCAACGAGATCAACAACCTTGACCAATTGATTGATGATCTGTTTCAACTGGCGCGCCTAGACGTGAAAGAGTTCAAACTCGAGTATGAGACTATCGCCTTGTCTGAGCTAGTCTCGGATGTCGTTAACGCCTTGACCCCCAAAGCGCAAACACGCCAGATCACCATCACTTGCCAGCTTCAACCGGAGGCAGATCAAATCGCCTGCGCACCGGATAAGATTCAACGGGTGTTGTGGAATCTCCTCGACAACGCCATCAAATACACCCCAGAGGGAGAGCGTATCCTGATTGAAAGTCGTTTGGTGGAGGATGCAGTGCAAATTAGCGTCACCAATACGGGCGTCAATATCCCTGAGGATCAGCTGCCGCGCTTGTTCGACACGTTCTATCGTGGAGAAACAAGCCGCCGCCAGATGGAGGATGGGGCGCGTGGGGCAGGGCTGGGGCTGGCGATTGCAAAGGGCTTTGTGGAGGCGCATGGGGGACGCATCTGGGCAACCAGCGCTGCTAACAGCGCTACGTTTTCCTTCACCTTGCCGCTGCGCCGCGTGCTGCGTGATACGGGGGTGCGCCGTGTGCTGACCGGGCTGAGGCGCATTTCGTCCTAGAGCATCAACTAAAACAGTTTTTGATTACACGCGGGGGGGCAGATGAAAATTGCAGTTATTGGTGGCGGGTCATCCTACACACCAGAGCTAATCAACGGGTTTCTAGATCGGCACGCAACGCTGCCCGTCAGCGAGTTGTGGTTGATGGACGTGCTGCCGGAACGCTTGGAGGTGGTGGGCAAGTTCGCCCAGCGGATGGTGGCGGCGGCGGGCAGCCCTTTCAGGGTTGTGCTCACGACTGACCAGCGCGCGGCTGTGCAAGGGGCGCAGTATGTCACAACACAGCTTCGCGTGGGGTGGATGCAGGCGCGCCGTGAGGATGAGTATTTAGGGCGGCGGCATGGCCTTGTTGGGCAAGAGACCACCGGCGTTGGCGGCATGGCCAAAGCGCTGCGGACGATCCCGGTGATCTTGCAGATCGCCCGCGACATGGCCGAGCTGGCCCCGGGCGCGCTGTTGGTGAACTTTACCAACCCCGCAGGTCTCGTGACAGAAGCGCTGGCCCGTTACGCCCCAGAAGTGCCTAGTGTGGGGGTGTGCAATGTGCCGATCACGGCTAAGATGGAGATCATCGAAGGCCTGAACGCCAGCGGGATGAAAGTTGACCCAACACAGGCGCGCCTGAACACGCTCGGCTTGAACCATCTGACGTGGCATCGCGGCTTCACCGTAGAAGGGGAGGATGTCTGGCCGCAGGTGCTGTCGATGTATGTGGCGCGGCTGCGCAGTGGCGAGGAGGACGACTTCGACCCCGACACTGTCGAAACCCTGCGGATGATCCCCAACTACTATCTGCGCTACTATTACTACACGCAGCAGGCGATCGCCAGCCAGCAAGCATGGGAGCGCAGCCGCGCCGAAGAGGTCATGGCGATTGAGCAAGAGCTGTTCAGCCAGTACGCCGAACCAGACCGCAGCCAGCCGCCCGCAGGGTTGATGAAGCGCGGCGGCGCGTACTACTCGACGGTTGCAACCCAACTCTTGAACGCCCACTACAACGACCTGAACGAGGAACATGTAGTCAATGTACGCCATGGCGGAGCAGTGGCTGGCTGGCCTGCCGACTGGGTGCTGGAGATGCCTTGTCGCATCGGTCGAGCAGGCGTGCAGCCCATCCCGACGGATCCGCTTCCTCTGGCGTGTTTTGGACTGCTGTCTCAAGTCAAAGCGTATGAGATCCTCACAGCGCAGGCCGCCGCCGAGGGCCGTTACGACGCGGCCTATGAGGCGCTGCTGGCGCACCCGCTTGGCCCCAGCGCTGACCGTGTAAAAGCTGTCCTCGACGATATGATCACGACGCATCAACCGTACCTGAATTACTTGCGCAAAGGCGATTGACTCAAGGCTGGCCTGCGTGAATTTGACCCTTCAGAAACAGAAAATCGCCTACGGTGTCTAGCTCGACGACGCGGTTTTCCCAACGCACGCTGGGCTTGACCCTTACGTGAACCCAATCGTTGATCCCTTTGCACAGGGCGCTGATGATCTGTCGCCCCTTGACATGTACGATCGCGCCGCTGGCCGGGGCGGCTTTGATGGTGAGGGGAATCATCTCTTGGTTGAACGGAATGTTGAAGCTGGCAAAGCTCGTATTTCCTTTAGGGATGAGCACAATCAAGGTAGCTTCATCGTCCTTTGCAAACATCCACGCTGTTCCACTTCCTCGGGTGAGGATGGGGCGGGGCACGTTGGCTAAAGCAGGCAAGATATCCTCTAGAGTGCGCAGCGCTAGCGCCCCGGGCACTTGATGCTCACCGAGGATGTAGACCCGCCCACCGTTGGCCTGATACGCGGCTAGGGTCTGGCGAATGGGGCTGCTGAGGTCGTCGCCGCGCGCGAGCAGCAGCAGCGGCCATTGGGCGAGCTTCTGAGGCGTGGCATGGTCGAGCGAGACGATGCCGTAATCCAAGCCCTGCTCATGCATCAGCCGCTGGAAGTGGTTAAGGGTCGTCCCATAAGTGGGCGCTTCCTGCCACATGCTGGTGTAGCAGTGCGCTTGCACCACCCCAAACGCGCACGGTTGATGGGGGCGCGCTGTGAGCATGAACGTTCCGTGTTCCTTTAGAAATAGGTTGAGCCAGCCTGCAATCGTCGCTTTGTAGCTGGCGCTGCCATCCTCACGGATAGGGGAAGCGTCTGGGTAAGGGCGCTCATGAAGCGCGTCGAGGTGATCATCCCATGACGCCGTGTTGACTCCGGTGTAGATGTTATAGCCCGTTGCGCCTCCGGCCAGCGCGAGCAGCGTTTGAAAGTAGCTGGTCGCAGGTTCAATATAGGACGCATCGTACAGCTTGCTGAAGCCCCAATTTTCTTCAAAGTTGGCCCCAGCCGCCCGCTTGGCGGTAAGCAGGTAGCGGTCGAAGGCGCTAGGATCTGCGCTGACATCCCCGATCCAGTTCGTAAACCCATAATTCACCTGTGGGTAGCGCTCTGGCTCGACGCGCGCCAGCCATGCATCCGTGCCGTATGGATCGCTCACAGGTGGGTTGAGGTTGATGACAACCGGCGCGTTGACGTTGAGCGCGTTCAACCACTCGGTGTAAATCTCGCTCAGGTAATGGGCGCTGAAGCTGCCCCAGTCTTTGTAGTCGGCGGTTTGCTGGGGGGTGGGTGTCCCGACTGGATGAATGCGCGGCGCGTCGATCTCATCCCACGTGTCGTATTCAGTGGCGTGACGGGCGTTGTAGTCGTTTAGGTCAGCGTGTTGTGTTTGCAGCCAGCGGCGATAGATCGCAAGGGCGCTCGGGCTGTAATCATAATCCCAAACGGGTGCTTGCCCGTCACTGTAAATGCCTTCGTTAGCGATTTGTACAGCGATAATTGGACCGTTGGGGTGCAGGTGAGGGGTGATGACCGCTTGGCCAACGTGATGCAGCCAATCGCGTGTGGCGGCCAAAAAGATCGGGTCGAATGGGGCGGGGAGCGCCTGTTCAACCCCGCTGATGAAACCGTCAGGGTCGCGGGCGGCGCTGCTCCACGTATTGGCTTCTCCCTTTGCGTTCTGCCATGCGGTGATGGCTGGGTTGTGGGTAGGGGAGAGCCAATCGGGTAGGCTGCCGAAGTTGGTTTCGGCGTGGATGAACGGCCCGGGCTTGGCGACGGCGAGCAGCCCTAGCCCGTGGATCTGTTGTATAAACCGGATGACGTTGCGGTTGGGCTGAGTTTGCCCTGTGAAATCATACGGTGCACCAACCACAGGCTGATGATGTCGCCACGGGATGTAAAAGGTCACAATATCGACATGGCAGACATCCCGAAGCTGCGTCAAGCGCTGCTCCCAATGTTGGGGATCATCTCGATAGTAGGGGTAATCGGCGCTAAGCAGCATGGTGGGCGTATCGTTGACGAAAAATGTGCCATTCCGAAGCGTGAATGAGGACATGGGATAAACCCTTTGCTGGTAACTTAGCTAATAGTATGGCAATGTAAGCGTTTACATGTTACTACAGATTTGAAGCTATCCAAAAGAAGAGGCGGCTTGAGTTGGCTATGGCGCGTGGTAGGTGAACAGGCTACAGTTAATTTGCCTGAAAGGATGCTTGAATGATCGCAGACGCAATCCCACCGCGCACAAACTTCCTTCAAAATGTGCGTGATTTTCCACGTGCCTTGTCGCTGTCTGGGGCATTGGCAGGGTTTCTCGTGGTGATCACAGGCTACACTGGCCCGATATTGTTAGTGATTGCGGCAGCAGAGGCTGCTAACTTATCACCGGAAATAACAACCTCATGGATCTTCTCGATTGCCATTGGCAACGGTTTGATGACCATCCTGCAATCTTTCTACTATCGCCAACCGATCATCGCGCCGTGGTCAACCGCTGGGGTAGCTTTGCTGATCACGACGCTGCCTACGATCACGATAGGGCAGGCGGTTGGCGCTTATATTGCCTGCGCGGTCGGCATTACATTGGTGGGCATCAGCGGCCTGTTTGGGCGTGCGATGAAGCTCGTGCCTGTGCCAGTGGTTTCAGGGCTTTTGGCGGGCATTCTGTTCAACTTTGGGCGTGGGGTTTATGCTGCGTTGGGGCAGGCGGACGACCCCGTTTTGTTCATCATGGTCGCAGCGATGATCTTCACGTTCTTCTTGATGAAGCGCTTCGGCTCGCGCGCGCCGACGCTTGCTGTGATAATCGTTGGTGGGTTGATTGCTGCGGTGGGAGGGCAGATACGGCTCGAAGGCCTTGATCTGACGCTGGCGCAGCCTGTGCTCATCATGCCCGAATTTGACCTTAACATCATGCTGACGTTGGGGATCCCGCTCATGGCGTTGGCGCTCACGTCGCAGTATGCCCCGGGGGATGCCGTGCTGCGCACGAGCGGCTATGACGCGCCCATCAACGGCATCCTGCGCAACACCGGGCTAGCCAGCATCATCATCGCTTTCTTTGGTGGTCATGGGGCAACGGTAGGGGCGCTGACGGCAGCGATGGTCGCCAGCCCAGAAAGCCAACCCGACCCCGACCGGCGCTATGCTTCGTCTGTCGTGAGCGGCATCTTCTACCTGCTGTTCGGTTTATTTGGCACAACGATCTTTGGGTTCTTCGCGGCGTTCCCTAAGCTGCTGGTGGATGTCGTCGCGGGTTTGGCGCTGACCGGAACCATCGTAAGTGGCCTTGCCGCCGCCACCGCAGACCCCAAAGGCCGGGACGCGGGCATCGCTGCTTTCTTCATCACCGTATCAGGGATTACGCTGCTGGGGATTGCCGCGCCCTTCTGGGGGCTGGTCTTCGGTATGGGCATTTACGCCTTGCTCAACAAATGGAAATGACGCCTGCCAACTCGGGGTGCTAGTCAGCAGGCGTCACAAGAATCAAACCTCATCATAGCACATTTTTTCTGCGCGTAAAGAACATAAGTTCGACCATTTGGTTAATCTTTTTCCAAAAGACTTGTCACATTTTAAAAGCTTTGAGTTTCGTCTGTGATTACAATCCTGTGCAGGTTTGCGGTACACTGGGTGCGGTTTTACGCACAGGAGGCCAAGCATGACCGTTCCTCGCTGGTGGCAAGCGGGCGCAGTGTACCAAATCTACCCACGCAGTTATCAAGACAGCAACCACGACGGCATCGGCGACATCCCGGGCATCATCCAACGGTTGGATTATCTTCAAACGTTGGGGGTCGGCGCGATCTGGCTCAGCCCGTTTTTCAAGTCCCCGATGGCAGACTTCGGCTATGATGTCGCCGACTACTGCGATGTTGACCCTTTGTTCGGCACGCTCGCGGACTTTGATCGTCTCGTTGCGGAGGCGCACGCCCGCGGCATTAAAATCATCATCGACTATGTGCCCAACCACACTAGCAACCAGCACCCGTGGTTCCTCGAAAGCCGCCAAAACCGCACCAACCCCAAAGCCGATTGGTACATTTGGCGTGATCCTAAGCCCGACGGCAGCCTCCCGAACAACTGGGGCAGCGCCTTTGGCGGCGTGGCGTGGACGTGGGATGAACAGCGCGGTCAGTACTATTTTCATCAGTTCGCGCCTGAACAGCCTGACCTCAACTGGCGCAACCCTGAGGTCAAAGCTGCCATGCTCGATGTGCTGCGTTTTTGGTTCAAGCGGGGTGTCGATGGCTTCCGTATGGACGTTATCTGGATGATCTGGAAGCACCCCGACATGCCCGATCAGCCGCCGCTGCCGGGGGCTGTCTTGCGCGGTGAGGGGGATATCTTCAACAGCCAGCAGCACATCTACGACTGGGACTATGAAGGCATCCACGACATCATGCGCGAGATGCGCCTGCTTGCAGATGAATTTGGCGATACAGTGCTCATCGGTGAGATTTATCTGCCGCTGGAACGCTGGGTGCGCTACTATGGCACTGCTGACGCGCCAGAACTGCACCTGCCTTTTAACTTTCGTTTGATTGAGCTGCGCGAGTGGACAGCGGCCGCCGTCCGTCAGGAGATTGCCCTGCTCGAAGCGGCCGTCCCACCGCACGGCTACCCCAACTATGTGTTGAACAACCACGATCAAAAGCGCTTCCCGTCACGGTTTGGGGTGGAGCATACGCGCACGGCGGCCATGCTCCTGCTGACGCTGCGCGGCACGCCCACGCTCTATCAGGGGGAAGAGATCGGCATGGTGAACGGCATCATTGAGCCGCACCAAGTCAAAGATCCGCAAGGCCTCAACTTGGGGATCGAACACACGCGCGACGTTGCCCGCACGCCGATGCAGTGGGACAACAGCCCTTACGCTGGCTTCAGCACCGTGGAGCCGTGGCTGCCGGTGCATCCCAATTACCTAACGGTGAACGTTGCGGCACAGGTCGATAAACCGCGCAGCGTTTATGCCCTGTACAGGGCGCTGCTGAAGCTGCGTAAAGACCACACTGCTTTTAGCATTGGCAGCCTGACGCTGCTTGATTTAAGTGATGACGTGGTCGCCTACGAACGGTGCAGCGACGATGAACGCTTCTTTGTCATTCTGAACTTTAGTGACAAACCCTTAAGTGTTGACCTGCCCGCGGCAGGGGTAAAGGTGCTCAGCACCCATCCATTCGCTCCCAATGAGTTGATCAGAGATCAACTCGAACTGTGGGGTAATGAGGGTGTGATTCTGCGGGTTATTGATTAGGCTGATGTAGGTTGCTCAGGCTATGGGTTCTTCTATCGGCTCGCCTGCATAGGTTAGCACAATCTGGTGCTGTAGCCGGTTAGTGCTTTGCCTATATAACCTTCCAGCACAGCCCTGAGTGTATCAGCTAGTCGATCCATTCGATGATCTTCCTCATGCTCTGGGTCGAACACGATCAACTTCACACTGTTTTGTTTCAGTGTTTGCTTCTTTTTCAGCGCGGATATCGATCCACAATCGACGATCTTCCAGAATAATGGCAATCTGGTCAGTTATTTATGACTAACCAGCCTTTCGCAGAGCACAGATTACTGTATTGTGGTAACGATCTTTTGCTGGCAAAAAAGTCTCCGTCCTGCCCATTATCCGTTAGTGCTGCGCTGCCACTGCCCATCGACTGGGCCAGTATGCGGCTGGGCGGGCTGTGTGCAGCTTTCCAGCATGGCGCGCAGCGCCGCGGCATCGAGGCTGCCATGTGCGCCGATGAACACAATCTGACTGCGCGGGCGTGTGTGCTCCCATTCACCAGCTAAGGTGAGGCCAGCGCGCTTGCCTACAAGATGGAAGATCGCCATGTGTTCGGGGATGTCTTGTAGATAGATCACCCCTTTGGCGCGATACAGTGTCTTGGGCAGCTTGTTCACGAACTCACGGAAAGCATCTAGTGCGATGGGCTGCTCCGATGTCCAGCTCCACGCGCTGTAGACCAACGTGTGATCGTGGTGGTGATGGTCATGATCGTGATCGTCGTGGGCCTCTTCCGCGCTGTGGACGTGAACATCGCGGGCCTCCCGTTGGTAGACACGCTCCGGCGCATAGTTGCCCACGCCCATGATGAACTCCAGTGGGACGTTGCCAAACGTGGCCTCCAAAATGCGCGCGCGCGGGGAAAAACCTTCAATAGCCTCTTTGACCTGTGCAAGGTACTGCGGCGTCACGGTGTCGACTTTGTTGATAACGACGATGTCGGCCATCTCTAACTGCGTGATGCCGAGGCTGAGGTCGTCCGTCTCGAGCGTGAGGAAGTTCTCAGCGTCCACCAGCGTGATGATGCCCTCCAAGCGCACAAAGTATTGCAGCTCGGGCATGCGGAAGGTCATGGCAACGGCGATGGGGTCGCTCACGCCGCTGGTTTCGATCACGATGTAGTCAGGGCGATCTTTGCGGTTCACCAACTTGAGGATGGCATCGACCAGATCACCGCGAATCGTGCAGCAGATGCAGCCATTCGACAAGCTGACCGTCTCACCTTCTACACCCACAACCAGTTGGCTGTCGATGTTGATCTCGCCAAAGTCGTTGACCAGCACGGCGACCTTCAGGCCGTGGTCAGCGTGCAGGATGTTGTTCAGCAGGGTGGTCTTGCCGCTGCCTAAGAAGCCGCTGATGATCGTAATCGGGATCGGTTCTTGAATCGGGACGTAGCTCATGGGATGCTCTTTCTGTTGGTTAAGTTTTGCTGCGGCGCAGCCAACTTAGGGCAAGATCAGCCAGACGGCTCAGGTCACCCTTGGGGGCGTTCTTGGCAAGGCAGGCCTCGAGGCGGCGCTGCATGTCCTCAGGGTCAATGGAACCGTGCGCCCCGATGAACACAAGCTGGCTGTACGGAGTTTGATCTTCCCACATTTGCCCCAAGTAGGTGAGGTTGGCGCGTTTGCCCACCACTTGCAGCACCCCCGCGCGATACGGCGACTCCAACAGATAGAGGAACCCCTTTGCCCGGTAGATCGTGTTGGGCAGTCGATCGACCATCTGCTGCACGGCGCGCGCGTTCAGCGGTTCATAGCTCGTCCAGCTCCACGTGTCGAAGATCAAGCTGTGATCGTCGTGCTGGTGGTCGTGATGATGCGCCCCCGCTTCATGGACGTGAATATCCTGCGGCTGATACCCCTGTGGCGTGAGACCGCTGTACAGCCCCACATCGAGCAGTACCTCCAGCGGCGCGTTGGAGTAGGTCGTCTCGAGGATGCGGGCGCGGGGGGCGATCTTCGTCACAAACTGGCGGACTTTCTGCCGCTGCGCATCGTCGACCAAATCGATCTTGTTCAGCAGGATGATGTCTGCCGTGCCGATCTGGTTGAGCGCGAGAATCTCGTTCTCTTTGGGGATGTCGAGGATTTGATCGCTGTCGATCACCGTCAAGATGCTGTCGATGCGCACGCGCGGGATCGCTTTGAACGTCAGCGCAACGTCGATGGGGTCACTCACGCCGCTCGTCTCCACGATGATGTACTCTGGCGCGTCAGGGCGATCCAACAGCGCGAGCGTTTCCTTGAGAAAATCTTCGTTGATCGTGCAGCAGATGCAGCCATTGGAGAGGCTGACCGTGTTCCCCTCGACGCTGACGATCATCTGGCTGTCGATGTTGATTGCGCCGAAGTCATTGACCATCACGGCCACCTTCAGCCCATGATCAGCGGTCAGCAAGCGGTTCAGCAGCGTGGTTTTGCCTGCGCCCAAAAATCCGGTGAGAATTGTTAGGGGAGTCGGTTGTGGTGGTTGTGTCATTGTCACCTCAAAGCAAATGATACCTTGTACCAATTTGGTGTCTAGCGGTTGTTGTTCTTAACGTGGTGATAAAGCGCTGCGTGTATGGTAAAGGCATTTACACATTCACTGAAAGCCTCATCATGTCCTCGCAGCAGAATTTACGGGAACTCGTTGGACTATTTCTACAGTTGGGGGTGACTGCATTCGGCGGCCCGGCAGCACATATTGCGATGTTCCATGATGAGGTGGTAAAGCGTCGTGGCTGGCTGACTGATCAGCGATTTATGGATTTGTTGGGCGTGACCAACCTCATCCCCGGGCCGAACAGCACCGAGATGGCCATCCACATCGGCTATGAACGCGCGGGCTTTCGCGGGCTGATCGCGGCGGGTGTATGCTTCATTTTGCCTGCAGCGCTGATCGTTGGAGTGCTGGCCGCCCTCTACGTTGAAGTGGGAACAACCCCAGCTATACAGGGGATGCTCTATGGGATTAAGCCAGTGGTCATCGCGATAGTGCTGCAAGCCATCTACTCGCTGTTGAGCAAGGCGTTGAAAACATGGCTGCTGCGCGGCGCCGCGCTCATCGCGTTCGGCCTTGCCCTGCTCTCCGTCAACGAGATTGCGCTCATCTTCGGCACAGGCATCGTCGTTCCGCTCATCCTGCGGGCGCAGCGCTGGCGTAAGCAAGATATCACCGGCGTCGGTCTGCTGACCGTGCCGCTGCTGCTTCAGGTAGGTGCGACGGCTGCGGCCAGCGTACCGGTCTCACTGGGGACGCTGTTCCTCACCTTTTTGAAGATCGGCAGTGTGCTTTATGGCAGCGGCTACGTCTTGCTTAGTTTTCTGCGGACTGATTTCGTCGTGGGGTTAGGCTGGCTGACCGAGACGCAGCTCCTCGATGCAGTTGCGGTGGGGCAGTTCACGCCCGGGCCATTGTTCACCACAGCGACGTTTGTCGGCTACGTGGTGCTGGGCGTGCCGGGGGCAGTCGTCGCCACGTTGGGGATCTTTCTGCCGTCGTTTGTGTTTGTGTGGGCGATTCGACCGCTGATTGACCGGCTGCGGCAGTCTGAAACATTAAGTGGCTTTCTCGACGGTGTGAATGCGGCGGCGCTGGCGCTCATGGCGGCGGTCACCGTGCGGCTTACTCAGTCCGCTGTGGTTGACCTGCCGACGCTGCTGCTGGCAGTGGTCGCAGGCGTGGCGCTCATTCGTTTCAAGGTCAACAGCACGTGGCTGATCTTGCTTGGGGCAGCAGCAGGGTTAGTCATCACATTCATCAACGGGGGCTAGAAGGGGCAGCCGCGCAGCTGCCCCTTCATCGGCTGTTAGAGAGCGCTGCTCATTAGCGGCCAAGCGCCAGCGGCAAAGGCTCTGGCAGCGTGATGAGGATAAACTCGTTGTCATCAGGCGCAATCCCCGGGCGGCGACCAGCGCTGAACGGGAAGTTGTTGTCGTTTACCACGATCAGCGTGCGCTCATCCACCGGCCACACCGATTCGATGGTCACGAAGGGGAACTTGAAGACCGGCCCAAAGCCTACCACACCAGATTCTGCCTGCGTTAGACCGTTGGGGTCATGAAGCGCCATCAGATCCACCAACAAGCGCTTGCGCAGCGTGTGGCCATCATCTTCCACGTTGTCAAGATTAACAAGGTAAATGCGCTTAAATGCTGCGTCAAAACCTTGGTTACCGTCGCGCTCGATAACAAGGAATTCACGGTCGTTGATGGCGGTCAGCTCGCCCAGTGCATGGCCTGCGGCGTTCATCGGGTAGAACCAGAATTCACCAGTGTAGGCGTTGTCCGCAATGCTGAACGCCTGCACCAGCAGGCGCGTACGAACCGTATCATCGAACAATGCCCCCTCCAACATCGGGTAGAGGATCGTGCCATCGGGGCTGATAGCCATGCCCTCGAAGCCGCGGCTCCCGGGCAAGTTGGCTGCTGCGCGGCGCGCATCAGCATCGGCAAGGTTGACAAAATCAGGATGATCCGGGGATTGCACAAACGACAACCCACGCGCAAATTCAGCCAGCATCGCCGGATATGGGGTCGGGATAGGCGCTTGGAGCAGCACACCATTCGGATCAGTCTGGAGCAAGTAGGGGCCAAATTCGTCCCCGAACCACAAGCTGCCGTCCGGCGCAATTTGCATCGACTCAAGGTCGAAATCTTCACCGGTCAGAATGCGATCGGTGGTATCTTGGTTGCGAATAGGGAATGGGATCAGACGGTTGGGGTCGCTCAGCTCAATAAAGCGCACTACTTCGACGCTCTGGTTGTCAAAATCAAAGCGCAGCTCATATACCCGCAAGTGATAGTCGGCACTGTTATTCTTAGCACCAAAGCCATTGTCCGACATGCCGTACCAATGCCCGGCGGTTGGGGCAGGGATCAGCGCGCTGAACCCTTGAACGGGCTGGCTGTCGAATGGAACGGTACGGCCATTGGTGTTGGCGGTTGGCGCAATGAACGCGCCAGAGGCCGGGCCTTCAGCGAAGGTGTCCGCTGGCAGCACAATAAACCCAGATAAGGTTGGAACAGTAACGGAAGTTTCTTGAGCTGAAACCAAAACGGACGCGCTGGCGAAAGCCAACGCAAGCAACGAGTGAAGCTTCCAAGTACGACGCATCGTAAACACTCCTATGCTTTTGAAAATCTGCCGATGCCGATGGCAATTAGAAAGTAGCTAAACCCTGTTAATCCATGCGCCAGCTTTCTTTAAGTGTGACACCAGCTTTGTTTATTCACGCATTATCGCTTGCCGAGGGTCGATTAATGCTCTTCTAGCATGGGCTAAACAAGCGTCATACGACGTTCCTGATGCAGACAATTTGGTCAAAATCACTAAAAAAGTCGTGTTTTAAGCCTAAATCTGGATCACTTGCAAAAGTCTTAAAAGAATGGACAATTACCGATGTGGTGAAACCGCTTTGCTCACACCGCTTTTTGTGATTGAGGAGAGAAGCTAATGCTCAAGAAGATGTTGTTTGCTGTTCTAGCAGGTGTATTGGTGGTCGGAGCGCTGCCTGCTGCGGCTCAAGATATCGACAGTGTTTGCCTCGTGACTGACATTGGCCGCGTCAACGACGGCACCTTCAACCAGTACGCCTATGAGGGCATGATGATGGCCGTGGAGGAATTCGACCTCGACTCCAGCTTTATCGAGACCACCGCAGAGACAGACTACGCCGCTAACATCAACACCTGCATTCAGAGTGGCGCGCAGATTATTGTCACGGTTGGCTTCTTGATTGCAGATGCGACGCTCACAGCTGCTTTGGAGAACCCCAATATCTACTTCATTGGCGTCGATCAATT
>JBDNCV010000080.1:0-16631 GCA_046719465.1 Anaerolinea sp. | reverse complement strand
CGTTCTAGCCGGGTGCTTTAGCGTCCGGCGGCGGTGGGTGCGCCAGAGGCTCAAGCCTCTGGCTAAGGCGCGGGGGCTGAAGCCCCCTTCAGGGGGCGCATTCTAGCCGGGTGCTTTAGCGCCCGGCGGCGGTGGGTGCGCCAGAGGCTCAAGCCTCCGGCTAGCGCGCGGGGGCTGAAGCCCCCTTCAGGGGGCGCATCCTAGCCGGGTGCTTTAGCGCTCGGCGTTCAACTTTGAGCACGTCACACAAAGCGCATCACGTGCTGGGCATGGGGGGCAGTGGCAGGTCAAAGCCAAAGGTGCTGCCTTGCCCGACGACGCTGGTGAAAAAGACCTGACCACGCTGCCGCTCAACGATCTTCTTGGTCAGGTGCAGCCCTAACCCTGTGCCGTCCACTTTGGACTCTTGGGCAGCGCGCGTCCGATAGAACGGCATGAACAGGTTCGGATGCTCATCATCGGGGATGCCCGGGCCGTTGTCGATGACGGAGAAGCGCAAGCGCTCGTTGACGATGGCTGCTTCTACGCGGATGCGGCCCCCTGCTTGAGTGTACTTGACTGCGTTGGAGACTAGGTTAGACAGCGCTTCATAGACTAGCACGGGGTCGCCCAAGCCATAGAGTGGGGGGGCTTCTATATGAGTTTCAAGCATAAGCTGGTGACGGTACGCCAGCATGAAGTAGTCCACTTCCAGCTTATCAAACAGGGTATGTACAGCGAAGACCTGTGGCGCTTCTTGAGTGACGAGACGGCCGATGCGTTCCAACGAGAGGAAGTCTCGTATGATGCGATCCATACGCTCGGCAGCGCTGCGTATGTCGCGGTAGACGTGGTCGAGGTTTTGTGACTGCCGCACAAGATCAGGCAGCAAGGAAGCATAGTTGAGGATCACGTTTAGCGGGGTCTTGAGGTCGTGTGCAGCCACGCGCAGCATCTCGGTTTTGAGTTCTTCAAGCTCTTGCAGTTGGGCGTTGACCCGTTCAAGTTCGCTGGCGCGTGTGCTGACCTGTTGGATCAGGGCGGCGTTTTGCAGGGCGACGCTCAGGCGATCCGCCAGCACGGTAAGCATTTCAAGCCGGTCAGCCACGGGCAGGGTACGTTTGTTATCCTCCATCAGGACGACGCCTAGCAAGCGCGTCGAATCGTCGTCGGTGTAGCGCAGCGGCAGCGTGATCCGCAGTTGGCTGCCGCTCATGGCGCTAACGAGGTGTACGTCTTGCGTGATGTGTACTTGTTCAATGTAGTCAAGCTGGGCGCGCAGCCCAGCAGGGTCGTTCAGGAAAGCGTTCAGCGCGTTGGTGTCGTAATAGCCATAGTAGGCGCTGTATTGGAGCTGGTCATCGCGCATCAGGGCGATGCATCCGCCGCGCGTTTGGGCCACACGCAGCATGGCCTCGAGGGCGATAGCAGCCAATTCTTCACAGTTCACCGTGGCGGAGATGTCGCGTGCCATCTTCTGCAAGATTTCGAGCGAATCAACGCGGCGCTTGAGTTCTTCGGCCTGCTGTTGAGCGCGTTCATACATCTGTGCGTTGCGGAAGGCAGCGCCGGCCTGCTGCGCGGCCAGCTCGAGGCGGTTGGCGATCTCGGGGCTGAGCGCGCCCTCACGGAACACATCGATGTTGAAAAAGCCTATAACCTCATCATCGACGAGAATGGGCGCGCAAGCAAACCCGCGAACCGGGCGCGTTGGCTCATGATGAACCCAGCCTGTGAAAGTGCGGACATCGGTGATGATGACCGGCTTCTTCGTCGCTGCCGCGGTGGCAAGCGTGTGGTACTCATCTAATGAGAACGTGATGCTGCGCAGCCATTCCTCATCCTGTGCGCTGTAGCCTTGAGCGTATCGGACGCGCGCCGTGCGCGTTGCTGGGTCGTACAGCATGACATTGCTCGCGTCGTGGTCGACGAGGCGGGGCAGGGCGATGAGCAGGCGCTGCATCACCTCATCAGTGCTGAGCGTGTCGGACAGCGCCCGTGTGATCTCGTAGATGATGCGGGCGGTTTGCTCAGCGCGTTGGCGCTCGCGTTCACGGTTGACTTCTCCGGTGATGTCGCGCGCTTGGATCAGCGTGCCGATGAGGTGGCCACCCTCGTTACGGATGGGGATGGTGTTGACCTCCATCGTGCGATCTTGTATGTAAAGCTGGTCAAAGAGCGGCTCGCTGCTCGGCAGTTGGCGCACCCATTCAGCCGCTTCGGGGAAAATCTCGCTGATGTGGCGGCCTTCGACGTCGACACGGGGCTGTTCCAAGAACATTACCACTTCTTGATTGACCGCGAGGATGTAGTTGTCACGGTCAAGCAGGATGGCGCCGAGCGGCAGCAGGTTGAAGATCGTCTGGTAGGCGAAAGGCGCAAAACTGAACAAGCCAACGCGCAGCACGGCTATTGCCGTCGCCGACAGCCCAACAGCCACGAGCAGCGCATCATAGGCTATGCCGGCGAACGGCATGAAATCGTCAAAGATCAGCAAAAGGCTGCGCAGCCACGGGAAAAATGCGCCAATCAGCAGCAGCGCTGCTTGGGTGCGATACAAGCGCCAGCGAATGCGCACGCTGCGGATGATGTAGAACGTGCCTATCATGATCGCTGAGTAGGTGTATGTCACACCCAATGCGAAGCCGATGCCATAGGTCGGCGTGAACACGGGCACACTGCTAAACGTGGTGAACGCGGTTTCCTGCCAGACGAGGCCGTGCCACTCGTTGGTGAACACGAGCAGGAGGATCAAGAGGGGGATGATGATCAGCAAAGCGAGCTGGCGGTGGGTAAAGGTGAATGTGGGCGTGATGAAAGTGAGCACCATGCCCAACCAAGCCAGCGGCATGAAAACCAAGCCAACATATTCAAGTTTGAGAAGCGTAATGTAGGTGGGCAAATCCGATAGGGCGAGGCTTTGAAGCCCGTAGAACGTCATATCCCATGCGACTAGCGCACTCAGCGCGATCATCCAACGAACTGTTGGGTTGTGCCGCCGGGGCCACGCAACAAAAGCTGCAATGAGCGCCACGGCGATCGCCGTGAGGCACATAAAGAGGTTAAAAAAGGCGATCAAATCACTCACACGTGGCCAGCATTCACAATACTAAGCCGTAATTAAAGGTAGTATAGCCTGAATTCGATTACACGCAGGTGAGTTGAAGAAAACATTAACTTTCGTGTGACACACGCAGCACGCGCCCGCTGTAAACCAGCGAGGCGATCAAAACAGCCACGATGAACATGCTCACTTGGAGGCTGGTAGCTTCTGCCACGAGGCCGATCAGCGGCGGCCCGGCCAAAAAGCCGCCATAGCCGATGGTTGATACGCCAGCGATCCCCACCCCGGGCGGGACGTTGGGCAGGTTGCCCGCCGCGCTGAACACCAGCGGGATCGTGATCGAGATGCCCGCGCCGACTGCCGCAAAGCCCAGCAGCGCCGTCGGCACGCTGGGGATGAACACCGTCAGCAGCAGCCCTGCGCCGGCCAAGCCGCCGCCAAGCTGCACCAGCAGATCGCGCCGGAAGCGCGCCACGAGCCAATCCCCAGTGAAGCGCCCCACCGTCATCGTCAGGGAGAATGCGCCAAAGCCTAACGCCGCGACGCTGGCATCCGCCCCGATGACGCTCTCGAGGTAGACGCCGCTCCAATCGGCCATCGAGCCTTCCCCCAAAGCAGCGCAGAACGCCACCACCCCGAAGGGCAGCAGCTCGCGCCGCGGCAGTTGAAAGACCGGCGCGCCCTTGCGCCCTTCTTTGTCGATGCGCAGAAGGCTGCCGCTGAAGGCGAAGGCCAGCAGCCCATAGGCGAACGCTGCGCCGAGGAAGTGCTGCGCGGGCGGCATGCCGAGGCTGATGAGCACTGCGCCTACCAGCGCCCCTACGACCCCGCCGAGGCTGAACAGCGCGTGGAACGACGACATGATCGGCTGTTGATAGCGCCGCTCGACCTCCACGGCCTGCGCGTTCATCGCAACGTCCATCGTGCTCATTGACGCGCCGAACAGCGCCAAGTTGATGAACAGCAGCGGCGCGGAGGGCATCCACGCCAGCAGGGTGAGCAGCATGCACATGGCCAGCGTGGCGGTCATCGTCACCCGCTGGCTGCCGAAGCGCGCGATCAACCCACCGACGAAGCCGAGCGCCGTTAGCACGCCCACGGCGATCCCTAACAGCACGATCCCCAGCTCGCCCGGGGTGAGCGCCAGCGAGCGCTGGATGTCAGGGATGCGTGAGACCCAGTTGGCAAAGAGGCTGCCGTTGACGAAGAACATGACGAACACGGCCAGCCGCGCCGAACGATGCACCGAGAGGGTAGTAGACATAGCAACGAACTTTCTTGTCGTTTGAATCAATTGCAGTGTAGCACGGCGCGGGTATAGCGTGTTAATCCCACGCAGATCCGCCGCATGAGGTGGCCTGCGGCACACCTGACTTTTGTTATACTGACTGGAGCATGAGTCATTCACGAGAGGGGAAAAAGCATGGCCACGCCGGAGACAGGGCGACCGACGCGCTCAGATGGGGTCTTTCTGTTGGTGACGGTGGCGCTCATCGTCGTGGTCGCTGGCGCGGCTGCCGTGGTTGTCTTGACGCGGCCTGCGCCGGTTGAGATCGTCATCGTACCGCCCCAGCCCACCAGCACCCCCGCGCCGACCTCTACCCGCCTGCCGATCACCGTGTACGTGACGGGGGCGGTGAACCGCCCCAATCAATTGGTCACGCTGCCGCACGGGAGCCGCGTTCAAGAGGCGATCACCGCAGCAGGCGGCCTGACGGATGAGGCCGTGCTCTCGGCGGTGAATTTAGCTGGTATTTTGCGCGATGGGGATCAGGTACACGTTCCATCGGCTGTGGAGCGTGTCAGCCTGCCGACGGCGCTGCCGTCCTCCCAGACGGTGGCGATCAACCGCGCGACGGAGGAAGAACTGACTGCGCTTCCGGGCATCGGCCCGGTGTTGGCGGCCCAAATCATCGCGTATCGTGAGGCCAACGGCCCCTTTGCTGACCTTACAGCGTTGGGCGAGGTCGCTGGCATTGGCGAGCGCACACTCGAGATGCTCGCGCCGCTGGTGGTGTTCGATTAGGGGGTTAGGCCGGTTGCATCTAGAACAAGCTGAACCTAGATGTCTTTGCACTCAATTGGATGATTGACAAGATCAAACGAACAGGGGCGACTCATGAGCCGCCCCTGCGATTAGCTTCTAAACGGGTTTAGAAGTTTGAGGCCGATTCCAGTTCCTCGTTGGCGAACTCGTTCAGCTCGTCGAGAATCGTCTGGATGTCGCGCGTGTCGGCGCCGGTGACGATGGACGTCAGCACGCGGCTGATCTCGCTGCGAACGGGGTCATAGCCGGGCACGCTCGGCTCGGGCTTGGTGAACTCCAGCAGTTCGAAGGCAGCGGCGTACACTTGGTTCTCGGCCAAGAAGTCGCTCATCAGCTCGACCGCGCTTTCGCGCACAGGGAAGTACTGGCTGGCGATGGCCCAGTCACGCTGCACTTCTGGCGAGGTGTAATACTTGACGAAGATCCACGCGGCCAGTTCCTGCTCACGGGTGGTGACGGGGATGCTGACGCTGGCGCCGTAGATGTTCTGGACAGGCTGCTCGGTCACATGCGGAACGGCAGCCAAGCCCCAGTTGAACTTGGCCCCTGCTTCCACCGCGCTGGCGTAGAAGGGCTGGCCAGAGCTGGAACCAACGGTGAACAGCGTGACGCCGTTGGCGAAGTTGGTCTGATCGCCAAAGCGCTCGAAGATTTCACCCGCGCAGCCTGCGTCGAACAGTTCCTTCAGGAAGGTGACAGCGGCCACCGCTTCGGGGCTGTTCAGCGTGTACTGGTTAGTTTCGTAGTCGAAGATGTCACCGCCGAAGGCGAACGTCCAGCTGGCGAAGCGTGAGGCATCGGTGCTGAGCTGGTAGCCGATGTTGGCGGTGTCGCTGGTCGCGCCGCTGAAGGGGTTGGCAGTGGCAGCGCAGGCAGCTTCACGGAACTGCTCTGGTGTCTGCGGCGGGCCGTCGAACGAGATAGCGCCAGCCGCGCGCAGTTCTGCCAGCCAGTCGATGTTGTAATACATCATCTCCATCGAGCGGTTCGGCGGGAAGCCGAGGCGCACACCGTCATACTGCGGGAAGACGTCGGCCTCGAAGAACGCCGGGAAGAAATCGGCTTGTTCCTCGGCGCTCAGGCCCCATGTCGGGCTGTTCACCAGCAGGTTGAGGTCAATCACGCCGTCGAGCAGGAAGTAGGTGGCCGACTGGTTGCCATAGGCGACGACAAGGTTAGGCAGCGCCTCGCCGCTGGCAAGGTTGGTCGTCATGCGGTTGTAGATGTCGTTGTAGCTGCCCTGATTGATGGCTTCAACCGTGATGCCGAATTCGTTGGTAGCGTTGAAGTTAGCGACGATTTGCTGAAGCTGAGCCTCGCGCTGGCCGGTGTGTTGATGCCAGAAGACGACGGTTTGACCGCTGGGGTCAACGTTGGCATACGGATCCTCTTGGGCGAACACTGCCCCCGACAGCGCCGCGAGCGAAGCAGCTAAGACGACAAACCCCTTCTTGATCATGTGATGCTTTCCTCCATTGTTTTAACCATCATTCGCGGGTGTTCCCGCATAGCACGGCGACACGCGCCGACACTACCAAAGTTGTCAACCGCTGAGCATTAGCCCTTCAGCCCAGTGGTGGCGATCCCGGCCGTGAACGTCTTCTGCGTGAAGAAGTACAGGATCAAGATCGGCAGAATGGTGATCAACGCCCCAGCCATCAGCAGGTGGAACTGGGTTCCGGCCTCATCGCTGAAGCGGTACAAGCCCACCGTAATAGGCCGCCAGCGGTCATCGTTGGTGACGATGAGCGGCCACAGGAAGGCGTTCCACGCGCCGATGAACGTCAGCAGCGAGACGGTCATGAGCGGCGCTGTGCTGATCGGCAGGACGATTTGCAGCAAGAAGCGCACATGCCCTGCGCCGTCGATGCGGGCGGCTTCCCACAATTCGTTGGGGATCTGCGCGAAGAACTGCCGCAGCAGGAAGATGCTGAAGGCGCTGCCCATGAACGGCACGGTGAGCGCAGGCAGCGAGTCGATCCAGCTGTTCCCCAAGCGGAAGGACGCCTCGCCTGCTGGGGTGATCAGCGGCAGCGGGAAGATTTGGCCGCTCACGGTGAGATAGTTGGGGATGAGCGTCACCGCCTCAGGGATCATCAACGTGATGAGCAGCATGGTGAACAACACATTCTTGCCGAAGAAGTTGATCCGCGCGAAAGCGTAGGCTGCCGTGATCGAGACGTAGAGCAAACCGGCGATGGTGGTCGCGGTGATGATGACGCTGTTCATGAAGTAACGGCTGAACTGGGCCTGCTCCCACGCTTGCGCGTAGTTGCCCCACTGCGGCACGCTCGGCAGCCAACTGCGGATTTGCGTCTCACCCAGCGTCATCAGCGAGGTAGAGATCATCCAGAAGAAAGGGAACATGGCCACAATCGCGGCGATGGTCAGCAGGGCGTACATGAGGCCACGACCCACAAGGCGATGCCACGGCACGCCCGGGTGATGCACGGCCTCAACGTCGTAGGTCTTGGCGGGATGTTGCAGCACGTTATCAGCCATAGAACACCTGCTTCTCAAAGACACTGCGCTGGAACTGCGTCAGCGCGAGGACGATCAACATCAGCACGATGGCTTGGGCAGCGGCTTCACCCCAGCGGTTTTGCTCGCGAAAGGTGTCGAAAATCACCAACGCGGCAGTGTCAAGGGTGCCTTGCGAGGCGGGCGTTCGCATCACGAACAGCGTGTTAAAGGCGGTGAAGGTTCCGATGAAGCCTAGAATCGACAAGTAGAACGTGACGGGCGAAAGCAGCGGCAGCGTGATGTAGCGGAACAAGTGCCACTCGTTCGCGCCGTCCACTTTGGCAGCCTCATATAAGTCGGTGGGGATGTTGCCGAGGCCTGCCATGAAGATGATGGCGTTGTAGCCGGTGTACGTCCAGATGCCCAGCAGGATCACGCAGACCAGCGCCATGCTCGGCCCGGCGAGGAAACCTTCCAAGTTCCAGCCGAACATGACGTTCACGAAGGGGCGCGGCTCCGACAGCCAGCGTTGAAGCGGGAAGCCCAGCGCGGTGATGGCCTGATTCGCCAGCGAGGTGTCGCGCCCGCTGAAGATAAACCCGAACACGACCGCCGCGGCAACAGTGGGCGTGACATACGGCAAGAAGAACAACATGCGATAGACTTGCTTGCCGCGTATCTTGCCGTGCAGCGCATAGGCGAGGATCAACCCAAACACGAGCTGAAGCGGGATGCTGCCGAAGGCGTAGTAGAAGGTAATCTGAAGGCCGTAGAGGAAGTCACGATCGCGTGGGCGCAGCGCACCCATCATCAGCTCATAGCCATAAGAGATGATGGCAAACGCGACGGCCAAGCCTGCGAGCATTGCGCCGAAGCGCAGCAGGAAGTAGGGCATTTCATCTTGGCGCGGCCAGCGCGGCCACGTCCACAAGCGATACACCCCGTACAAGGCCACAAACCCCGCACAGAAAGCGATCATGCCCCACCAATCGCCGATAAAGTTCACGCGGTACTGTTCCAAGCAGCCGCCGATCCAAAGCAGGGCGTTTTGCACGCTGTCGACGGTGAGGCCCTCGTTGGCCGTGTCACAGAAGAATGCGCCCTGCCGAATGCGCCAGTTGAACAGGCTCATGTAGGCTGCGTAGCCAATTGGGAAGATGCCAAAGACGAACACCAGCAGGGCCGCTGGGAAGACGAACAACCAACCTGCAACGTTATCTCTGAATTTAGGGGGCAGGTGGAATTGCCGAAGTGTGTTACCAGAGGTGGCAACGGGTGATGCTTCTGCCGTCATGCGCTCAGCTTTCATCCGTTCAGTTGACATTTTTACCATAAGCACGCAACGTTATGATAATAGTGCGCAAATGTTAAGGTAGCTTTAAGCAAGTAAGGAATTTGCCCTGCTCATATGCGGTGAAGTACAGTCTGAGCGGACGCACACAAGATGATGGGGATGGCAGATGACAACGCTCGTCGTTGGGATGGGGATGATTGCGGTGGTGCTGCTGGTGGCAGCGCTTGCGTCAGGGATTGTGGATCGTGCGCCGCTGTCGTACCCGATCATCTTTTTAGGGCTGGGCTTCTTGCTTGGCGGGGGTGGCCTCGGCGTCGTCACGTTAGACGCGCGCAGCCCACTGTTGGAGATCGTCGGCACGGTGAGCTTGGCGCTGGTGCTGTTTCTTGATGCGGTCAACATTCAAATTGAGGAACTGCGGCGCGAGTGGTACGTGCCCTTTTTGACGCTGGGGCCGGGCGCGCTGCTCGTCATCGGCGGGGTGGCGCTGGCGGCGCTGCTGCTCGTGGGGACGACGCCGCTGCAATCGCTGCTGCTGGGCGCGACGCTGGCCTCAACGGATCCGGTAGTGCTGCGCGATGTGGTGCGCGATGAGCGCATTCCGCGTTCGGTGCGGCGCGCGCTGAGCGTCGAGGCGGGCATGAACGATGTGGTGGTGCTGCCGGTCTTTTTGATCTTCGTGGCCTTGCTAACGAATCAGGCGGGAGATGCCATGAGTTGGGCTGGGTTCCTCGCCCGCGTGTTGATCTTCAGCCCGCTCATCGGGTTGGCGGTGGGCGGCGTGGGCGCGCGGCTGATGTATGAGGCAGATCGCCGCTTCGAAATTCGCAAAGAGTATCAGGCCATGTATGGGATCGGGCTAGTGTTGGCGGCGTATGTGGCGGGGGCGGCGCTAGATGGCAATGGGTTCTTGGCGGCCTTCTTCGCCGGCTTGGCAATCACGCTGTTTAACACGTCGCTGTGTTCGTGTTTTTTGGAGTATGGCCAAGTCACAGCGGAAATGATGATGCTTCTGGCATTCGTGTTGTTTGGGGCGGTGCTTTCGGAACTGCTCGGCATGATTGACCTGCTGCCGCCCCTGCTGTTGGGGGTAATGGCGATTGCGGTCATTCGTCCGGCGGCTTTCGCCTTGATCTTGAGCCGCGCCAACATGAGCGGATTAGCGCGCGGGTTCATTGGGTGGTTTGGCCCACGAGGACTGAGCGCGCTGCTGTTTGCGATGGTGGCGCTGCAAGCGGGCGTTCCTGAGGGGGAACGACTGCTGGCGATCACCGGCGCTGTCGTGGTTGTGTCGGTCATCGCGCATGGCATCTCGGCGACTCCCGTCTCGAACTGGTACGGGCAGCGCGTGGCAGCCTCGATGGTGACGCTGCAAGAGGAGCGCGAGGGCACGTTCACCGGTTTGTTCAGCGATGCGCCAGAGCGCATCCCGTTCATGACGCCTGCTGAGCTGTACGAACGTCTCAAAGATCCCATCCCGCCGCTGGTACTGGACGTGCGCGCGCGAGCACACTACGACGCGCACAAGGGGCAACTCCCCGGCAGTGTACGCGTCCTGCCGGATTTAATCGGCGATTGGGCAGCAGCACACACCACACATCAGCCCATTGTGGCATACTGCGCATGTCCCAACGATGCCACGTCAATCCGAGTCGTGAGCCTGCTGCGCGAACGCGGGCAAGAGGCTTACGTGCTGCAAGGCGGCTACGATGCATGGCGCAGCCAATACCCACTGGAGCCAAAACCCACTAACGTGACGCTGCTAGAGGTGAGTTAAACCCACCACGAAAAGATTAATAAATCGTGAGTTTGCGGATGCAAAACGACATTTTTTGTTAGAAATGCCGTACAGCATTGTACCTTTTTTCGTGCATTTCAATAAGACCAATCAAAGGGATCGCTTGACAAGTTGGCGCGGATGTGGTCAACTGTCGACAGTATACACTTATGCGGCGCGTGGCACTCGCTGGCGTACAGCGCGGTTCCGATGAGGGCTTATGAGCAGTTCAACGATTGCAACCTTACTACGAGACCACCAACAAAACGATTTACTCAACCAATCTGCGCCACCTGTGATGCCGCTCAGCGCAGGCGATTTCAGCGCGGATGAGGGTGCCGCGCCGCTTGATGAGCGTATTCTTGAGGCTGCCATGCAGGCGCTCAACAGCGGCCAGACGCACTACGTCGACGTCCCGGGGATTGCGCCCCTGCGTGAATCGGTCGCGGCGTACCTCAATGGGTTGACGGGTGGCCAGTTTCAGAAGGGCAATATTGTCATCACAGCGGGCATGCAGGAGGCGCGCTTCCTCGCGCTGCAAATGATCAGCGAGCAGTTCTCGACGGTGGCCGTTCCGACGGTGGTGCACCCGGGGGCGCTGCGTGCGCTGGGGGTGCGCCCACGCAAGCTCCAGCGCGTCCCCGTCACTGGGACGTATCACGCGTTGCCCTCCGCCGCCGATGTTAGCGGTGCGCTGAGCGCGGGAGCGACCCTGTTCTACCTCGAATCGCCTTCACGCTTGACCGGTGAGGCTTACACTGCGGCTGAACTTGCGCAGATTGCGGAACTTGTCGCGCAGCACAACGCCGCCTTGATCGTCGATGAGGGCTTGGCCGCATGGGCCGAGGACGCGCCATCGTTTGCGGGGCAGTCGGCGCTCAAGGAGCGCTTGGCGCTCCTCGGCGAGGTCTACCCGGGCATGGGCTTGGCAAGCTGGTTCATTGGCTTCATCGCCGCGCCGGAGTCGTGGGTTCCGCTGATGCAGTCGCAGAAGCAGATCATGGCGATCTGCACCAGCACCGCCACGCAGTATGCCGCGCTGGAGGCCGGTAAGCTGTACGGTGAGGCGCACCTCGCGCAGCTTGCACGTCTGAAGGCCAACCGCGCCCGCTTTGTGGAACGAGCTGCCGCGCTCGGGCTGCGCTGTGTGCTGGGGGCCGCGCTCAACATGGTGGCGGTGGCGCTGCCGCAGGGGGTAGAGGCGCTCAAGCCGGGGGTGCAAGTGGCCGCTGGCGCTGACTTCGGCCTGCCCAGCTTCGTCCGGGTGGACGTGAGCAGCGGCGTTTCGCCTGATGCCTTGTTCCACTCACTCGTTTGAACGACAGGAGCGACCTACCGTGACTCAGAAACCCCAAAAGCAGGGGACAGACCTGCTCTACAGCCTGATTGCTGAAGCGCGCACTTACCCAGATGCGATCATCCTTGGGCGCGGTGACCCCGACTTCGACACACCGCCCAACATCATCGCGGCGGCGCATCAAGCGATGCGCCATCACCACGCCGATCCTGTGCCAGTGGCGGGGCTGCCCGCGCTGCGCCGCGCCATTGCCGAGCGTGTGCAGCGCATCAACGGCGTCATGCTTGACCCCGAGACAGACATCGTCGTAACCAACGGCGGGCAGGAGGCGCTGTTTCTAATGATCGTGACGGCGCTCAGTGAGGGCGATGAGATCATCGTCCCTGAGCCGAATTACAACACCTATCATGACTCGATCAACTTTGTAAAAGCGGTCAAAGTTGGCCTGACGACACATTATGAGAACAACTTCCGCGCTGACCCCGAGGCGATCAAGGCGCTCATCACACCGCGCACGAAGGCGCTGCTGCTCGTCTCGCCTAACAACCCGACCGCCAGCGTCATCTCCAAGGCCGATCTTGAGGCGTTCGTCGCCATTGCCCAAGCGCACGACTTGATCCTCATCGCTGATGACATCTACGACCTGTTCATCTACGACGACTATCAACACACGAGCGTGGCGTCGATCCCGGGGGCGAAGGAGCGCACGCTGACGCTCAACGCGCTCTCCAAGACCTACGCGATGACTGGCTGGCGGCTGGGGTGGGTGGCTGGCCCAGCGGATCTAATGCGGCGCGTGATGGCGCTTAAGGCGGCGCTCAACGGCGGCACGTCGATCATCGCGCAGTATGCTGGCTTAGAAGCGCTCACTGGCCCGCAGGACGGCTTCGAGAAGATGGCCGAGTCCTACCGCCGCCGTCGTCGGATCGTGCTGGACGCGCTGGACGAGATGGGCATCGCATACGGTATGCCGCGGGGGGGGCAGTTTGTCTTTGCGGACATCAGCTTCACCGGTATGGGCAGCGCTGAGTTCGCTCAGAAGGTGCTGTCTGAACAGCACGTGTTGGTATACCCGGGGGCAGCGTTTGACCGCGAGCGCGCGCAGTATGTGCGCATCACCTTCCTTCAGCCAGAGGAAAAGCTGCATGAAGGCCTTGAGCGCGTCAAGCGCGTGATGAAGTCTCTCGCCTAGGAGGGCGTCATGGGATACGAAATTAGCGATCAATCGCTGGTGGCGCTTTACACGCCGGAAGCGCTGACGAGCTTCTCGGTGGATTTCATGCGCGCGCTGGGCGCGACTGCTGAAGAGGCTGCAATCATCGCGGATGGCCTGCTGACTGCGTCGCTGTGGTGGCACCCCGGGCAAGGGCAGGGGCTGGAGAAGCTCATCCGCTATCACCGCCGCGTGACCAGCGGCGATGAGCAGCCCGCTGCTCAGATGACGTGGGTCAAGGATGGGCTGAGCTATGCGCTGCTGGATGCTGCCAACGGCTTTGGCTACGTCTCGGCGCATCGCGCCATGCAGCGCGCCGTCGAAAAAGCCCAGCAGACCGGCGTCGCCGTGGTCGGCGTGCGGCGCAGCAACCACTTTGGCATCGCAGGCTATCATGCGCTGCAAGCGGCCAAAGCCGGGTTGATTGGTTGGGCGTTCACCAACGCGCGCGCTGAGATGGCCCCGTGGGGGGCGGCGAAGGTCGTGTTAGGGACGAACCCGTGGGGGATCGCCGTGCCGCGCACGGGGACCCATGCGATTGTGCTGGACATGGCGCTTACGATGTCGGGCAAGGGGATGATGCGTTGGTACGTCCGCGAGGGGAAAGCGATGCCCGATAACTGGGCGCTCACGCCCGATGGCCGCGTGACGACCGACCCCCAAGCAGCGATGGACGGCCCGCTGCTGCCCATCGGCGAGTACAAGGGCTATGGCTTGAGCCTGATCACAGACATCCTCAGCGGGGTGATGACGGGGGCGCTGTTTGGTGGGACAGTGTTCCAGCAAGAGTCCAACCACAACGTCGGGCATGTCATGCTGGCCATCAACCCGCTGGCTTTTATGGACGAAGCCGACTTCCATCAACGGTTAGAGGCGCTGGTGACGGAAGTCAAGGCTGCGCCGCCGATTGACCCCGCGCGCCCCGTGCTGCTGCCGGGCGAGGTGGAGTTTGGGCGGATGGAGCAGCGCAGCCGCGATGGGATCCCCATCTCTAAAGAGACGGTCGATCAGCTTCGGCAGTTGGCGGCGGGGTTGGGCGTAGCCTGCCCGCTGTGAGCAGCGCCGCGGAAATAGAGTTTCCTATTACTGAAGGAGAGCATTTACGATGCCTGATGTGTTTACAGTGGGGACGGCCAGCGCCAAACGCGGAGAGATCGCACGTGGGGGAATCCTCATCGGTGGTGACATGGTGGCGCGCCAGCGGCAGATCCCGGTGATCGTGTATCACGGCGTGGCGGAGGGTCCGGTGCTGTGGCTCAACGGGGCGACGCACGGCGACGAGCCAGAGGGGCCGCTCTCGATCTTTCGTGCGCTGGCGCAGGTGGACGTGAAAAAGCTGCGCGGGACGATTGTGGCTGTGCCAGTCATGAACGTGCAGGCCTTCACCGCAGGCACGCGCGGCGACCCGCTCGACACCTTTTCATATGATATGAACCGCCTCTACCCGGGCAAGGCTGAGGGCTACCCGACAGAGCGCGTGGCCTATGCTCACTGGCTGGCGATGAAGGACAATTGTGACTTGCAGATTGCTATCCACAGCGGCGGGGAACATTCGTACCTAGCGCATATGATCTTTGCCTCGGATAACCCGCCGAGCATGGAGCTGGCGGCGGCCATGGGCAAGCACTGGCCGCTGGTATTCCGCAGCGGGACAGGCGGTGGCAACCCCAGTAGCCAGATCGCCGCGCTGGGCAAAGCCGGCATCACAGTGGAGTTGGGCGGGAACTGCCGCACGCTCACCACGGATTTCCACAACATTACCGACGATCTGGCTGAAGGCTACCTCAACGTGATGCGTCACTACGGCATGATCGAGGGCGCGCCGCACTACTGCGATGAGTGGCATATGGGCTATCAGATCGCGCTGTTGGCCCCCGCTACGGGCATGTTCGTCGGCACGAAGGATATTCCCTTTGAGACAATGCTGCCCGCAGGCACGGTGCTAGGGCAGATTTATAACCTGTATGGGGACGTGATCGCTGAGGTGAAGGCCCCGCGCGACGGCGTAATCTTTGGGCTGCGTTCGCGCCCATCGGTGATCGAAGGCCAATGGTGCTGCTTCTTCGGCGTGATCGAGCAGACCGTGACCGACTTGATCCCGAATCGCGGCTAAAGGGGGGATGATGGAGCCGATCTTGACCGATACGCGCCGTGGGCTGATCCCGGAAGACCTCATGAAGTTCCGCTGGTTGGAGGAACTGGCGATTGCGCCTGACGCGCGCGCCATCGCCTACACCATCAAAGTGCCGCACGCGGCCACGAACGGCTACCTCTCGCACCTGTATGTGCGCTCGCTCGATGGGGGTGCGCCGCAGCGCCTGACCGACGGCGTGAGCGCAGTCTCCTCCATCGCGTGGAGCCGTGACAGCCAGTTCCTCGCCTTCAGCTACAAAGATGAGGTGGGGGCGTCCGTGCGGGTGGTGCACTTGGCCAGCGGCCTCCTGAACACCTTCCTGATGCCAGAGGGGGCGCTGGGCGGGCTGGATTGGTCGCCTGATGGGACGAAGCTGGTCGGCACACGCTGGACGCTCGCCCGCCGCGAGGGCGACACAACGCTGCTGCCGAGCATCCCCGCGCCCGATATCCGCGTGGTGCGCCGCCTGCGCTACAAGCAGGACGGCAGCGGTTGGGTGCATGACCGGTTTTCGCAGGTGTACGTGTTGGAGGTCAGCACGGGCGAGCTGACCCAGATCACCGACAGCGAGGTGGACTTCAGCAGCCCGAAGTGGAGCTTGAGGGGCGACCGCATCGCTTTTGTGGGGACGAGCCGCGAACAGGATATCCCGCAGGGCTACGGCCAAATCTTCATCGTGGACTACCCGGGCGGCACGCCTCGCCTGCTGCTGCCGGGCTGGCAGGGGAGCGCCATCAGCCCTGTGTGGGGGGAAGACGACCGCTATATCGCGTTCGCAGGGCACAACGCGCCGCCGCCGGTCAACCGCCGCATCTTCTGGCAGCCGCACTTGGCCGACGTGGCCGCAGGGACGGCGGTTAAGCTGGGCGCGGATATCGACGAGGAAGTGGGCAATTATGCTGTAGCGGATCAGCGTAAAGGCTTGGCCAACATCAGCCTGAAATGGGCGGAGGGCAGCCCATGGATCTACTTCCTGTTAACAGAGAAGGGCGCGACCAATTTGTTCCGCATTAACACGGCGGGCGAATATGAGCGCATCGTTCACGGGGAGAGCGTCACCTTTGAGTACAGCCCCGCGTGCGATGAGACGGTTGCCTTTGGCCAAGCTGACCCGACGCACCCGGGGGAGCTGTTCGTGTGGCGCGGCGGGCACATCGCCAAGCTGACGGATCTCAACCCGTGGCTGCGCGATCATCGCCTGTCTAAGCCAGAGTCGTACTGGTATGACGGGCTGGAGGGAGCCAAAGTCCATGCGTGGGTGATGCGGCCGGTGGACTTCGTGGAGGGGCGCACTTACCCAACCATGCTGTACGTCCACTGTTCGATGTTCTCGTGGGACTTCAACCACGAGTTCCAAGTACAC
>JBDNCV010000008.1:0-44102 GCA_046719465.1 Anaerolinea sp. | reverse complement strand
TGGGAGTGTCTCAATCGCTGGTATTGCCCCTCACCCCCCTGCCCCCTCTCCCACGCGCCGCTGCGCGGCTGGGGCGAGGGGATACGGGCTGCTGGCTCGCAACGTCCCTCGCCCCGTGTGGGAGAGGGACAAGCTGGCCACAGGCCCGACAGGGTGAAAGGTAGATCGCGCATCGCCACCACGTTAGACGCTCTCTGTCCATTATCAACAGGGGCGAGGCACACCCCGCCCTGTTACAACGGCTGCCCGACTACAATCGCTGCAAGGCTTGTATAGACACTACGCGCCACCTTTAGTGACGGATCACCCAACGGAGAGAGACCCAAACCCATGCGCACGCAGCACGCCTTCAACCACGACTGGCTTTACAGCCCCGCGCAAGTTGACCTGACCGTGCCAGATGAAGCGTTTCAGCGCGTCGTCCTGCCACACACCAACGTTGTTCTGCCCTACCACAACTTCGACGACGCCGAGTATCAGTTCATCAGCACCTATCGCAAGCGCTTCACCCTGCCGGAGCCGCTTCGCGGTCGGCGCTTGATCTTGCACTTTGAAGGCGCACAGATGGCCACCACGCTCACGTTTAACGGCCACACCTTCCCGGAGTATCGCGGCGGCTTCACTCCGTTCGAGTTCGACGTGACCGACTACGTGCACGAACACGGCGAAAACCTGCTTCAGCTTCATCTCGACAGCCGCGAACGCAAGGACATCCCCCCGTTCGGCTTCACCGTGGATTACTTGGTGTTCGGCGGCATTTATCGTGAGGTGGCGCTGCGCTACGTGCCTGCGGTGCACGTCCGCAACGCGCAGGTGCGGCCGCGCGGCCTGCTGACGGATGCGCCCGCCGCCAGCGTCTTCGTGGAAGTCGTCAACACGACCGACGCGCCAGCCACCTGCGAGCTGGGCGGGCACGTGGCTGGTCAAGCGCTGGCTGCGCAGACAATCGCCGTTGAGCCGCACAGCAGCGCCTTCGTCACGCTGGCGTGCGACCTGAGCGGGCGAGACCTGACGCTGTGGTCGCTCGAGACGCCGCAGCTTTACGCCGCCGCCGTCACGTTGAGCAGCGGCGACCTGCAAGACACGTTCAGCGCGCGCGTCGGCCTGCGCGAGGCCGTCTTCAAAGACGACGGCTTCTATCTGAACGGTCAGCGGGTGCAGCTGCGCGGCCTCAACCGCCATCAGACCTTCCCCTTTTTCGGCGCGGCGGCCCCGGCGCGGCTCCAGCGCAAAGATGCGGACATCCTCAAGTATGAGTTGGGGCTGAACATCGTGCGCACGTCGCATTACCCGCAAAGCCGTCACTTTTTGGATCGCTGCGACGAGATCGGCCTGCTGGTGTTTGAGGAAATCCCGGGCTGGCAGTTCATCGGCGATGAGGACTGGAAATGCATCGCCATCGAAAACGTGCGCGAGATGATCCAGCGCGATTGGAACCACCCCAGCATCGTCATCTGGGGCGTGCGCATCAACGAAAGCTGGGATGATCATGCCTTCTACACGGAGACGAACCGCATCGCCCGCGAGCTTGACCCCACGCGCCAGACGGGCGGCGTGCGCTTCTTCTTGGGCAGCGAGTTCCTCGAGGATGTCTACACCCTGAACGACTTCAGCAACGGCATCCTTGAGCCAGAACACACCCCGCACCTCGTCACCGAGTACAACGGGCACATGTTCCCCACCAAGAGCTGGGACAACGAAGAACGCCGCGTGGAACATGCGCTGCGCCATGCGAAAGTGCAGAGCCTCGCCCACAGCAACCCCCGTGTGAGCGGCGCAGTTGGCTGGTGCGCCTTTGACTACAACACGCACTACGAGTTTGGCGCGGGGGATCGCATCTGCTATCACGGCGTGATGGACATCTTCCGCCTGCCCAAGTTTGCCGCGGCGGTCTATGCCAGCCAACAAGACCCCGCGCAGCGCGTTGTGCTGCAAGTGGCCAGCAACTGGCAGCTTGGCGACGTCAAGGAAGGCCTCATCGAGCCGATCTACGTCTTCAGCAACTGCGACACGGTGGAAGCCTACGTCGGCGATCAGCTCAAGGGCACGTTCAAACCGGACGCCGCTAACTGGAACCTGCCGCATCCCCCCTTCGTCCTGAAAGACCTCGACGCGCTGCTGGCCAAGCCTTACGGCGACCTGCGCGTGGTGGGCTATCTCAACGGCCAGCCCGTCGCTGAGCAGCGCATCGCGGCCGACGCGCTCCCGCGCAAGCTGCACCTGCTGCCAGATGACACCACCCTGCACGCTGACGGCATCGATATGACGCGCGTCGTCATCAAAATCACCGACCAGTACGACAGCGTGCTGCCCTATGCCATCAGCGTGGTACAGTTGAGCATCGAAGGTGACGCAGACTTGTTCGGCCCGACGCTGTTCCCGCTGGTGGGGGGGCAGGCAGCGGTGTACGTGCGCGCGCGCCAGACAGCGGGCACGGTGACGCTGCGGGCGCGGGTGGATCGCCTGCCGGAGGCGGTCGCCACGATCACGTTGGTGAAAGGGTAGCGTATCACAGGAGGAACGCTATGTTCGATCGCATCACGATAAATCCCGAGCAGCTCGGGGGTGTGCCGTGCATCCGAGGCCAGCGCATTCCAGTATCAACCCTACTTCGCGGAACATGGGATATGATGCGATACATGTTACGGTGTAGGGGTGGCGCGCCGCGTCGCCTGCGCGAACAACACCGTTCTTGCGCCTAACACCCATCCATAACATTCGCCTTATCACCTCATCATGACCAGAGAGGCTGTTCATGCCCATCATCGTTGACCCTCACGGCTATGTGCTGGAGACAGCGCACCATGCCTACGCCATCGGGCTGACCCCAGAAAAAGAACTCGCGCTGCGCTATTGGGGGCCGAAGCTGCCCCACCGCGACGACTACCCTCCCCTGCCCCGCCATGAGGGCTGGGCGTCGTTCAACGGCGCGGAGCACATCACGCCGCATGAGTACCCCACCTATCGCGGCAACAAATTCACTGAGCCGTGCCTCAAGACGACCTTCGCCGACGGCGTGCGCGACACGTGGCTGACGTTCCAACGGGCGATCATCGTCGATGAAGAGGACACGCTCACGCTGCGCTTCGACGATGATCATTACCCGCTGCGGGTGTACGTTGTCTATCGACTGCTGGCCGACATCGACGTGATCGAGCGCTACGTGGAGATTCAGAACCACGGCGACACGCCGATCACGTTGGAGCGCGCGTTCTCTGCCATGTGGCATCTGCCCCCTGCGGGGCGCTATGAGATGATCCACTTCACGGGGCGCTGGTTTGACGAGTGGCAGATGCAGCGTGACCCGCTGCCGCGCGGGATCACGCGGCTCGACAGCAAGCGAGGCACGAGCAGCCATCATCATCACCCCGCTGCCCTGTTCGCCCACCCCCACACCACCGAGACGCACGGTGAGTGCTGGTTTGCCACGCTAGAGTACAGCGGCAGTTGGGCGCTGCTGGCCGAGCACACCGACTTCGACACCGTGCGCGTCAGCATGGGGGTGAACGACTGGGACTTCGCTCATCGCTTGGAGGCGGGCGCGTCGTTCATCGCGCCTAGCGTGTTCGTCGGCTATGCGGACGGCGGCCTGCAAGATGCCAGTCAGCGGCTGCACGCGCTGGCGCGGCGCAAAGTGCCCCATCCCCAGCAGCTTCGCCCCGTGCTTTACAACAGTTGGGAAGCAACCGCGTTTCATGTGGACGTGCAATCGCAGAAGCGCTACGCCGACATCGCCGCGGAACTCGGCGTGGAGCTGTTCGTGATGGACGACGGCTGGTTCCACGGGCGCAGCAGCGACGCGGCAGGGCTGGGCGATTGGTTCCCTGACCCCAAGAAGTTCCCCGACGGCCTCAAACCGCTCATCGACCACGTGAAGGCGCTCGGGATGCAGTTTGGGCTGTGGATCGAGCCGGAGATGGTCAACCCTGACAGCGACCTCTACCGTGCCCATCCGGATTGGGCGCTGCACTACCCAACGCGCGCGCGCACCACGGCCCGCAACCAACTCGTGCTCAACCTCGCCCGCCCCGACGTGCAAGACTACTTGATCGACACCCTCAGCCGCCTGCTGAGCGAGAACGACATCGCTTTCATCAAGTGGGACATGAACCGCAACCTGACGGAAGCAGGCTGGGACGGCCCAGAGCCGAAGGAGGTGTGGTGGCGCTATGTGGAGGGGCTGTATCGCGTGTGGGGCACGCTGCGCGACCGCTTCCCGCGCGTCATCTGGCAGTCGTGCAGCGGCGGCGGCGGGCGGGCAGACTTGGGCATCCTGCGCTTTGCTGACCAAGTGTGGCTGAGCGACAACACCGAGCCGACGCGCCGCCTGCCGATGCAGCACCACTACTTGATGCTCTACCCGCCCAACACGCTCGAGGCATGGGTGACAGATATGGGCTGGGAGCAGATGCCGCTGACGTTTCGGTTTCACGTCAGCATGTGCGGCAGCCTCGGCGTGGGGGCGAACATCACCCGCTGGGATGACGCGCAACAAGCAGCCGCCCGCGACCTCATCGCCCAATACAAGGCGATCCGCCACATTGTGCAGCAGGGGCGCGTCTACCGCCATGAGCCAGACCCGCGCGGCGGCTACTATGCGCTGCACTTCGTCAGCGCCGATCAGCGTGAGTGCGCGCTGTTCGTGTTCCGCGCTTACAGCCCAGAACCAGCCCACCCTTACTACGTGACCGTGCGCGGCCTGCTGCCTGAGGCGCGTTATGGCGCTGCGGCGTTAGGCATCAGCCGTTCAGGAACAGGATGGGCGCACGTGCCGCTGCGCTTCGACCTTCAACCGTTCGAAAGCCGCCTCTACGTCCTTAAAGCCGAATACGACGGAGAATATCATGACTTTTGAGCCAACCGACCACCCCCACCGCCGCTACAACCCCCTGCTCGATGAGTATGTGCTGGTCTCGCCCCATCGCATGAAGCGCCCGTGGCAAGGCAAAGTCGAAACGCCCGCGCCCGATGACCGCCCCACCTACGACCCCACCTGCTACCTCTGCCCGGGCAACACGCGCGCCAACGGGGCCGTCAACCCCCACTACAGCAGCACCTATGTCTTCGACAACGACTTCCGCGCCCTGCTGGACGACGTGCCCCCCCACACCGACGACGACCCGCTGTTCCGAACGGAGAGCGTCCGTGGGACGTGCCGCGTGCTGTGCTTCTCCCCTCAGCACAACTTGACGCTGGCCGAGATGGAGGCCGCGCACATCCGCTTGGTGGTGGACATGTGGGCCGACCAAGTGACCGAGCTAGGCCAGACCTACCAATGGGTGCAGGTGTTTGAGACGCGCGGAGACATCATGGGCACGTCGAACGCGCACCCGCACGGCCAAATCTGGGCAAGCGACTTCCTGCCCAACACCGCCGCCCGCGAGGACAAAATGCAGGCGCAGTATTTTTTCCGCTACGGCCGCCCGCTGCTGCTGGACTATCTGGAGCGCGAGCTGGCGCTGGGCGCGCGCATCGTGACCCAGAATGAGCATTGGGTTGGCCTTGTGCCCTATTGGGCCTACTGGCCGTTTGAGACGCTGATCCTGCCGCGCCGCCACGTGCTGCGCATCCCAGACCTGACGAGCGACGAACGCGACGCGCTGGCTGACCTGCTCAAGCGCCACTTGACGCGCTACGACAACCTGTTCCAAACGTCGTTCCCCTACGGCAGCGGCTGGCACGGCGCGCCCCACAACGACCAAGATAACCGCCACTGGCAGCTTCACCTGCATTACTACCCGCCCCTGCTGCGCAGCGCCACCGTGAAAAAGTTCGTCGCCAGCTATGAGCTGCTTGCCGAGGGGCAGCGCGACCTCACACCAGAGCAAGCCGCTGAACGCCTGCGCGATCTGAGCGAAGTACATTACAAGCAACGGGTGATGTAGGCCGACAATGCAAGTGGTCGATGTGACGAGGCCTCATCATCGCGGATAACGCAGGCGTTGTCCCTACATCAAGTAGGGACAGCACCTGTGCTGTCCGGCACTTGTTCGGCACTACAGAACCGGCGCTGTAAAGATCGGTAGCGTGGGTAACGCAGACGCTGCCCCCGCAGAGTGAGGGCATCACCCACCGCCGAAGCTGGCCGGCAGCGTGATCGTGGGCGCACTCTCTAAGGAGCCGATGATGCGGTAGCTGCCGCCCAGTTGGCCGATGTTAACCCACAGTTCGCGCTCGTTGTTATCGGCTTGTACCTGCGCCCAACGGCCCGCTCCGCTGCCGCCCACGCCCAACACGCGGACGCGCCCGCCCGCCTCCAATGAGAAGGCAATCGATTGGTTGCGATCGCGCACGTTGAGCGAGATCACCGCCACCAACACCGGCGGCACTGGCACGGTCACCGGTGGCAGATCGCGCCCCACCACGTTGAACACGATGGTTGGGGCGGCGTCGCCCGCGGTGGCCGCTGGCAGATAGAACAAGGTGTAATCCGTGTTGAGCGTCAGATCAATCATGGGTGAGCCGCCGAGCGGATCCAGCGGGGTGAGCAGTTCGCAAGCGCTGCCAGTGCGCCGCGCCAGATAGATTGCCCCGCCGGGCAGCGTCAGCGTCACGCGGTAGCTGCGCTCTGTGCGATCCATGCTGGTTGTGGCCAAGCGCAGCACAAACGGGATCGTATCCGCCTCGAGCTGTACGCCAGTGCCAAGCGCTTCAGGGTACACGCAGCGCCCCGCCTGTTGAACGCTCGTGCCGTTTAGCACCACCGCCGGTTCCACGTTGAGCGTCAGCGTCTCGTTGGCCAGCTCCACCGACGTAAAGCCGCCGACCCCCGTCGGGCGATCCCCCTGCCCCAACTCACGGACGATGAGGCGCACCGTCGCAGCGTCAGCCGTCTGCGGCGCGCAGTAGCGCACGCGGCGCTCCCCCTCGGCCAGCGGGTAAGTCGGGGATGGGGTGTTACAGGGCGCTTCTTCGGGCACGAAGCCCCCCACGGCCGCGTGCATCACCAGCGGCTGCGCGGCCTCGCCTTGAATGTCCAGCACGACGCTGCTGGCTGAACTGCCGAGGAACAGCGGGCGCGTTGACTGAGGCACAATGCGTAACCCCATCAGGTTGATCGCTTCGTCGCAGGCGTCGCCCAGCCCATCGCCGTCGATATCGCTTTGGTCAGGGTTGGGGACGAACGGGCAGTTGTCGAGCGCGTCCACGATGCCGTCGCCGTCGCTGTCATCGCAAGCGTCGCCGATGCCGTCGCCGTCCATATCGGCTTGGTCAGGGTTGGGGACGAACGGGCAGTTGTCGAGGTCATCGATGATGCCGTCGCCGTCGCTGTCCATCGGTGTGGGCGAAGGCGTGATGGTGGGCGTGGGCGTCGGCGTGGGGGTGTGGCTGGGCGTTACGGTGATCGCGCCGATCATCACCGCGAGGTTGTTGCCGCTGTTGTTCAGCAGCGTGACGAACGTCGCCACGATAACTGTCGTGGCCATGATCGTGATCAGCAGCAGCAGCCACAACGGGCCACGATACCCGGCGCGCTGTGCCTTGCGCCAGACGGCCCCGGGCAGTTGATTGGGGGGAAGATAGGGGCGCTGTGGAACGTTTGGATCGCTGCTCATGGGCGATAATCTGCTGGGCGACTGTGCAGGCGAGCGCAAGCGGCGGCTTTGGCTTGGGCCTCCTGCTCGACCTCGTTAAACAAGGCCAAGATGCTGCGCAGGTTCGCCTTGAGATTGCGCTTGTCGCGCCACGACAAACGCCCCTTCGCCAACGTATCGAAGCGCTGGCGCAGGTCGTTGAACTGGGCGAGCCACGCTGCATGGCAGCCTTCATCGTAGGCTTGAACCGGGCAGCGCCGCAGCGCATACACCAGCCCGTCCATCGTGTCGAGCACAGCGTCGATGCTGTCAAGGCGTTCTGAGCGCGGCATGGCATCCAAATACGTGCAGAGCAGTTGGCTTTCGTGCTGCTGGATGCGCTCGAGGCGCTGCTCTATCGTCTGGAGGCGTTCACGCACGTCTTGCAGCAGGTTGCTGCTGCTGCTGATCTGCTGGGTGTGGCGCTGAAGCACGATCTCTTGCGCTTCAAGCTGGCGCTGCATGTCGTCCTGCGTCACGCGCATCTCACGCTTGGCTTGCTCGACCATGTTTGCTTGGGCGCGTTCCAACTCGCCGAGCTGCGCGCGCAGGTGATGCAGCTGGCGCAAGATGCCCGGGTTGGCGCTGCTGCCGCCGTCGATCTGCTCGCGCAGGGCTTCGAGGTTGGCTTGCAGCGCTTGAAGCTGCGCCCCAAAGCCGCCGTCCCCTTGCAGCCGCTGGCGAAGCTGCTCCACGTCTTGTGTGACGTGTTCCACGCGCTGCAAGGCATGGATCGACTCATGGATGATCTGCTGCCACTGCTGGCGGGTGGTCTCGTCGCTGGTGATGATATCGTCCATCGGCAGTCCTAACTCTAGCGCCTGTTGCAGTTTGTTCATGATGTGGCGGGCTTGCGCCTGCTGCTGGGCAGGCTCGAGCGCCTCCAACGGCTGAGCCAGCGTGTGCTGGCGCATCATCAGCCAGAGGTCTTGATACGTCTCGTAGATTTGCTCAAAGGTGTTGAGCGCGGCGCTCTGCTCCAGCGAGCGGGCTTCCTGCCGATGTGTCAAGCGCAGTTGCTCGATCAAGTGGCGCGCGTTCTTCTGCGTTAACAGGCGGTGGGCAGGCGCAGCGCGGCGCATGCTCTCCCAATCGCGCGCGGCGGTGGCTTGCTTCACCTGCTGCATGGCGCTGTCCGCAATGGCCAACAGATGCTGCTCAAGCTGCTGGCGCAGGGCTGGATCGGCTTGGACGGGAGGTGTCGCCAAGAGCTGAACACCTTCGTTGAAGTCTGGGATCTGCTTATCGGCGCGCTTCAGGAACGCCGCCAGCGCGTTCAACGGGGCCAGCGCTTCGTCGGCGGCTTGGCGCTCGATTGGGGGCAGCGGCAGCGCGCGGGCGTATTCGCCCAATGCCAGCGCCACATCGTAATTGGCAGCGGCCAGCGCCTCAGTGATCTGCTCCATGACTTCGCTCAGGCGGCTGATGAGCTGCCCTTGCAGCGTGTAGGGCAGCACCAATAAGTCATACTGCACAACAGTCGGCAGTTGGAGGTAATCAGGCAAGTTGGCCAGCAGGCCGAGGAAGTGCGGGCTGTACTGCGCCCACGCCCCGTTCTGGCGATACGCCAGCGCTGACTGCCGCAACTGCACCTCGTGCAGCACGTCCGGCGCGTTCAGTTCGTGCAGCGTATTCACCAAAACATCAAGCGCGTTAGGCGTGTCCTCCACCACTGGGCGATGCAGCACCGTGCCGATATGCCGGATGACTTCGCGGGGCGCGTCTAGCCCCATCAGCCGCCGCCAGCGCCCCAAATGCTGCCATAGTCCCCACAAGGTCACATCGCAGCGGAGGGCAGCCTCGCGCACCTGCTGCTGCTGCGCCTCAAGAATCGCCAGTGCCTCCGCCGTGGTGGGCGCTTCAAAGGCGCAGCTGATGGCCTCTCGAGACTGTGCATCAAGGTTGTGCGCCACTTTAGCGCGCAGCAGCGCATGGCTGCGCGTGATGTCTTGGCTGGAGAGCAGCTCGGGCGCGTCGGTGATCTGATGGATGCGCAGCCACAAGTCTAACCAGATGGCCTGCGCCTCGACGCTCTCCGCGTCGAACTGGTACGGCTTGGGCAAGGTGGCGCTGTAGCGGTCAAGGCTGGCGGGCGATTGTTGGTCGATCACGCTGCCGAGCGTCAGCGTGAGGATATGCCACTCGTGAAGCGCCTTGCGCAAGCCTTGAAAGGTCACGGTGTCGGCCATCAAAAAGCGTTGATCGGCCGGGCTGTGGAACAAGGCGGTTAACACATACCGCAGCCCAACGCTGATCACCCCGTGCGGGGTGTAGGGCAGCGCTCGCCCCTGCCATGTGGTGTCGTCGAATGGGCTGAGGGGCGGCTGTGGGTTGAGGCCGAGCAGCAGGCGATAGAGCCAGCGGCCGATTTCGGGGTTGGCGTTCAGCGCGACGACTTCCGACGCGGGCAGATAATCGCCCCACGGCACGAGCGAAGGCGTCGTCGAGCCATCCTCTCCGATGAACAGCAGCGCGTCCACCGTGTGCAGCGGCACCGTCTGGCGGGATTGTTCTAGCACGGTCATCATGTCGAGCAGGTCAATTGCCAGCTTGAGGGCAAGGCGCTCTGCCCCGAGGAACTGCTGATTGCGCTGAAGCTGCTGTACGGTGGTGACAAAGCTGCCGAGCGGCGCAGGCATGACGACCACATAACAGGCGAACACCTCATGCCGCGCCAGCGCCAGCCGCGGCAGCGGCTGGCTGCCGTGCTGCGTTTGCAAGCTGCGCGTCAGAGCGATGGTTTGTTGAAACCAGCGTTCGGTCTGCGCGTCGTCGGGCTGGGCTGGAAGCAAGACGGCAAGCCCGCTGTCTGCCATGCTGTAGAGCACCCCGCGCGGGGTACGGCTGAGCAGAGCGCTCTCGCTGTATCGCAGGCGCTGATCAACCGGCAGGTTCAGCGTCCCGCTGTCACAGACAACGATGTCAAATTCAGCCATTCAAAGCCTCGCAATAACACTCTTTGTCAGGGTGCTGCCGCCGCATTATAGCTTATGAGCAGCGACGCTCACCAGTCAAAGAACCCACCGATTGCCCTACACTACCGCCGCCCCATCGCTGGGGTGGCACACGTAGACGGTGGGCACGATGACCCCTTCCGACGCGCGCGCGTGATACCACCGTTCCACATGCGCGAGGAAGTCCTCAGCAGCATCCGCCCGCACCAACGCCACCCCGCAGCCGCCGAAGCCCGCGCCGGTCATGCGCGCGCCGTAGCAGCTTGGATGTTCCAACGCGCACGTCACCACGCGGTTGAGCGCTTCGCTGCTGACCTCAAAATCGTCGCGCAGGCTCTCATGGCTCTCGTTCATCAGCCGCCCAAACGCTGCCGCGTCATCGGCCAGCATGGCCTCTCTGGCCGCCAGCACGCGCTCATTCTCGCTGATGACGTGGCGGGCACGGCGGGCGGTCAGCGGGTCAAGCTCGGCTTCGCGGGCGCGGAACTGCTCCAACGTCACATCGCGCAAGGCCTTGACGTGGAAGAAACGGGCGGCAGCCTCGCATTGGGCGCGGCGTTCGTTGTAGGCGCTGTCCACAAGGCCGCGGCGCGTGTTGGTATCCAGCACCATGACGACCGTATCCGAGGGCAGCGGCAGAACTTCGGTGCTGAGGTCGCGGCAGTCGATGAGCACGGCGTGGCCGCGCTTGCCCACCGCGCTGATCATCTGATCCATGATGCCGCACTGCACGCCCACCCATTGATTCTCAGCATACTGCGCAGCCAACGCCATCGCGGGGGCGTTCCACTCCCCCCCGACGACCGCTACAGCGGCGCGCGCGACGGCCAGCTCCAGCGCGGCGCTGCTGCTGAGGCCCGCGCCAATCGGCACGTCCCCTTTCATCACCCCTTCCCAACCTTTCAGCGGCAGGCCGCGCTGCTGCAAGGCGAAGATCACCCCTTTGACGTACTCCGCGGGGGACGGCTCGGCTTTGCTCATCGCGTGGATGTGGAACTCGACGGGCGCGTCAAAGTCCAGCGCGTGGATGTGAATGAGGTCATCCTCGCGCGGGCGCAGCGCGATCACGACCGCGCGGTCAATCGCCATCGGCAGGACGAAGCCATCGTTGTAATCGGTGTGTTCGCCGATGAGGTTCACGCGCCCGGGCGCGCGCACGACGATCTGCGGGGCGCTGTGGTAGAGAGAGGTGAAATGGTCAATGACAGTCTGTTGGAGGGTCATAGCACGGCCTACGGGTGGGTCAATCTCACCCGAATCATAGACGCTTCTGCCGTGCTTGCCTAGAGAACAGGGTCAAGCACCGAGGTCTGTTGATCCTCGGCGCTTGACCTGTGAGGGGTATCGCTAGACCCCGAGCGTTTCGGCCTCGACTTCTTCGGCCTTCTCCAACCCGTAGGCGATGGCGCGCTCGCGGCGGAACTGCTTGGTGTAGAGGTTGTAGTAGTAGCCGCGCCGCTGGATCAGCTCGCGGTGGCTGCCCATCTCGATGATCTCGCCGTGGTCGAGGCAGATGATGCGGTTGGCGCTCTTGATCGTGGAGAGGCGATGCGCGATCACGATGCTGGTGCGCCCCTTCATGATCGTCTCCATGCCGCGCTGGATCAAGCCCTCGGTGAGGGTATCCACGCTGCTGGTGGCCTCGTCCATCACGAACAGCTCCGGCTCGGCCAAGATGGCGCGCGCAAGGCTGATGAGCTGCTTCTGGCCAGTGGAGAGCAGCACGCCGCTCTCGCCCACTTCCTCGTCAAAGCCCTTGTCGAAGCTCATGATGAAGTCATAAGCCCCGGCCAGCCGCGCCGCTTGCTCCACCTGCGCATCGGTCGCCTCCAGCCGCCCGTAGCGGATGTTCTCGCGGATTGTCCCACGGAACAGGTGCGGCGTTTGCAGCACAATGCCCAGCTTGCTGTGCAGGCTGTGGAGGGTGTACTCGCGGTAGTCGCGCCCGTTGATCAGGATGCGCCCTTCGGTCGGCTCAAAGAAGCGGCACAGCAGGTTCACGATGGTGCTCTTGCCGCTGCCGGTGTGCCCCACCAGCGCAATCGTCTCGCCCACGTTGATCGTCAGGTTGAAGTTCTTGAGGATGTCCTGCCCATCCGGATCATAGCGGAAGGTCACGTTCTCAAAGACGATCTGGCCGCGAATCTCGTCCAGCTCCAGCGCGTCGGGCTTGTCGACGATGTCAGCTTTAGCGTCGATCAAGCTGAAGGCGCGTTCGGCACTGGCGATAGCGTGCTGCATGTTGGCGTAGACGCGCGCCAGCTCTTGCACCGGCCACATCATGAAGGTGATGTAACCGATGAAGGCGTTCAAGCCGCCGATGGTCATGCCTGTGGTGACCGCGTTCTGGACGGCGCTGCCGCCCACCAGCATGATGATGGCCACCGCCAGCGAGCTAATCATGTAGATGCTCGGCAGGAAGAGCGCGCTGAACCACGCCGCGCGGTAGCTGGCGGTGTACATGCCGCGCGTCAGCGTCCCAAACTCGGCCAGCGATGTGTCTTCGCGGTTGATCGCTTTGATCACGCGCACCCCGGTGATCATCTCGTTGTAGCTGCCAGTGATCTTGCTGTTGAAGCGGCGGCTCTCACGGTATTCGAACAAGATCTTGTTCTTAAACCAGTTGGCCACGAACAGCAAGATCGGCACGAACGGCATGACGGCCAACGTCAACTGCCAGTTGATCGAGAACATGAAGATAAAAGCCGTCACCATGTTCATCACCGACCATGTGACATCGAGCAAGCCCCACGACACCAGATCGGCGATGCGCTCGCTGTCGCTGTTGACGCGGCTCATGATCCAACCGACGGCAGTCTTGTTGTAGTACTTCAACGAGAGCGTCTGCAAGTGGTTGAACATGATGCGGCGCAGGTCATAAGTGACCTTTTGCCCCAAGCGCCCCGCCGCCGCGATGAACACGAACACCATGGCCGCCAGCAGCACCGACATCAAGGCGTACAGCGCCATGATCTCCAGCAGGCGTTGGCCGTCGCGCGGGATGATCGCTTCATCGATGATCGCCGCGCCCAAGCGCGTCAGGAAGGCCTCGATGAAGGCTACCAGCGCAATTGCCACGATGAACGCTGAGGTCAGCCCCTTGTAGTTGCGCAGCATCGCCAAGATCCGCCAGAGCGTCCCGGCGTTCATCGATTTGTGAAATTCTTCTTCTTCGAAGTCGTGGTTAGACATTCGCCAGCTCGCTTTCGAGTTCAGTCTCAATCCGCGCTTGCATCTCGTAGGTCTTACGGTAGATGCCGTCTTCGCGCATCAGTTCTTCGTGCGTGCCACGCTGAACGATGCGCCCTTTATCCATGACCAGAATCTGGTCGGCGATCATCACGCTCTGGATGCGATGCGCGATGATGAAGGTGGTGCGCTGGGTCATCATGGTTTCCAACGCTTCCCGAATCTCGCTCTCGGTGTGGGTGTCTACGCTGCTCGTCGCGTCGTCCAAGATGAGGATGCGCGGGTTCTTAAGCAGCGTCCGCGCCAGCGCCACGCGCTGCTTCTGCCCGCCAGAGAGCGTCACGCCCTTCTCGCCCACGATGGTGTTGTAGCCATCAGGGAACTCCATGATGACATCGTGAACCGCCGCCGCCCGCGCCGCCGCGTAGACTTCCTCATCGCTCACCTCGCGCTGCACGCCGTAGGTGATGTTGTCGCGGATCGAGCGGCTGAAGAGGAACGGCTCCTGCTGCACCACGCCGATGTTGGCCCGCAAGAAGTGGCGCGGGTACTCACGCAGCTCGACCCCGTCCAGCTTGATGCTGCCCTCGGTGTAGTCGTAGAAGCGCGTCAGCAGCGCCATGAGCGTCGTCTTGCCGCTGCCGGTTGAGCCGAGCAGCGCGACGGTCTGCCCCGCCGGAACCTCAAAGCTGATGTCGTTCAGCACGGGCTTGCCCGCCTCATAGGCGAAGGTCACATGGTCAAACGTTATGTGGCCTTTGAGGTCGCTCACCGGCGCGGGGTCGTCCTTGCCCAGCAGCTCGCGCTCGTTGCGGACGACGCCCGCGATGCGGTCAAACGAGACCAGCCCCGTGCTGATCTGCACGATGAGCCGCCCCAGCTCGCGGATCGGGTTGATGATCCAGCCCAGCATCGCCATATAGGTCACGAAGATGCCCAGCGTGATCTGGTCGTTGATGACCATGAGCGCGCCGACCGCGAAGCCCGCCGCCATCTGCAAACCGGTCAGCGTGTCCGTCACCGGCCAATATACGGCGTGCAGCATCATGAAGGCCTTGCCGAGGCTGAACTTCTTGTGGTTCTCCTTCTCGAAGCGGTCGATCTCGAAGTCTTGGCGCGCAAACGCCTTCACCACACGCACCCCGCTCAGGTTCTCTTGCAGCGTCGCGCTTACCACACCGTCTTGTTCTTGGAAGGCGTCGTAGGCGCTCTCGACGCGGCGGAAGAAGAAGATCGACATCACGCCGATCACCGGAACCACCGCCACCGAGAACAGCGCCAAGCGCCACTCCAGCAGCATGAGCGCCGTGAAGTTGATTGCGAACAGCATCACGATCCGCCCTAGCCCGATGGCCTGCTCGGCGAAGAAGCGGCGCACTGCGTCGATGTCGCTCGTCACGCGCTGGATGAGTTCGCCCGTAGGCATCTTGTCGTGGTAGCTGAAGGTCAAGCGCTGGATGTGGTCAAAGAGGAAGTCTTTGAGCCGCAGCGCGATGGCCTCCGAGACCTGCCCTGCGAGCGCGCCGCTGACGAACGCGAAGACACCGCGCACAATCGACAAGCCCACATAGCCCGCTGCGATCAGCGCCAGCAGCGTCAGGAAGTTCTCGGGGAGCTTCACCAGCACATCGTCCACGAGATACGCCAAGAGCAGCAGTGAGAGCGTGTTCATCACGCCAGCCATGCCCAAAGCCACCACGGCAGCCACATAACGCGAGCGATAGCCAACTAGCAGCAGCCACATCGAGCGCAGTCGGTTTGGGTGGATCGTCCGTTTGACGTCGAAGTTGGTTGACGTTGACGCTACGTCTGGGAATAAGGCCATTGAGTTCTCCTTGCCACCGGTTGAAGATGGCGTGTCGTGCGCGGTGAATCAGACGTTGTGATGGTTCACAACGGTTCAGGAGTATCTCACAAGATTTTTAGAATGTCAAGAGGCCATCTTTCAGATTTTTACATTTATGCAGTTAAACGCATAAATAGAATTATACACCAAACAGCGACAACGCAATAGAACACGAGATTAGCTCTTCGTAACTACGCGATAGCGGCTGAATTGGGTTCAAAAGTTGGCTGCTTTAGGCTTCTGTGCAGAGCGGCTCGATCCGGTAGAAGTCGCGCTCGAAGCAGCTTAGCTCGCGGATGTAGCGGTTGGACTCCGCCCACGCCACGGCCTCTGCCCCACGGAAGATAATCCACGTCACAATTTCGCCGTCGTTGTGCCCACTGTGGAGTGCCGCCCCTTCAAGGCTGAAGGCCAGCGTAAAGACGCTTTCATCAAACAAGAAGCGCTGTATGCGATCCACCGTGTCGGTGTCGTAGACGCTGATCTGCCCGTTGGCCGTGCCGACCGCGAATTGATCGCCCCGTTGGCTGAAGGTGACGCTCCAGATGGTGGCTCCGTCTTCAGTCAGGCGGGCACGCTCGACGCCCGTTTGGGCATCCCAGAAGATGGCGAAGCCATCGCGCGCGCCGCTTAGGATGAAGCGCCCATCGGGGCTGACGTCGACGCTGTAGATGCTGCCGCTGTGGCCGCTCAGGGTTAGCAGGCGGGCGCCGCTTGCCATGTCAAACACGCCAATGGTGTTATCGCCCAGCCCAACAGCAAGGCGCGTCGCATCATCAGATACCCCAAAGCCGTAGACTGGGCCGCTAACGTTCGTCTCGAACTGTCGCAGCAGCGCGCCGCTGGCGATGTCCCACAGGAACACCTCGCCGGTTTGCGTGCTGCTCACCAACTGCTGCCCAGCGTTGACCAGCGCCACGTGCAGCACGTTGCCCCGATGCCCGCTGAAACTGCGGATCACGCTGCCATCGGCAAGGTTCACCTGTTCTAGGCGGCCGTCGCGCCCGCCCACGATGGCAAAGGTCTCTGACGCATCCACCGCCAGCGTTAGCACGGGCTGCCCTGACAATGCCAGTCGGCGCGGTTCGCCCTGCGATGGCTGCACGACCAATGCCCCATCCACGCCTACCGAGTAGAGGGCGTTGGACTTTTGCACGAGGGCCGTCACGCGATTGGTGTGGACAAAACGCGCGTCAATCAAGCCCGGATTACCGATGTTCCACACGCGCAGCGTCGCATCCCGTGAGCTGCTGACGGCAAGCCGTCCATCGCTTGAGACGGCCACCCCCAACACCTCGGAGGTGTGCCCGAGCAGGCGATCTTCGAGCAGGCCCGTCGTGGTTGACCAGATGTTGACCTCGCCATCGAGCGTGCCGCTGACGACGTAGCGCCCGTTGGCCACAAAGGCCACCGTGCGCGCTTCTTGTGCCCGCCCCACAAAGGCGCGAATCGGCGTCGCCCGCGCCAAGTCCCACAGCACCATGCCGCTTTGCGCCTTGGCGATCACCGCTTGGCTGCCATCGGGGCTGATCTGAAGGTCGTTCAGTGCGCCCGGCGACGCGCTCAAATCGGCGATAACTTCCCCTGTGTTCACGTTCCAGTACAGCACCCGCCCGTTGCGCGAGCCAGAGAGCGCCGCCGTGCCATCGGGCGCAATGTCTAGCCCGTTGACCGATGCGCCATGTTGGTTGAAGGTCAGCAGCGGCGCGCCCGTCTGCCAATCCCAGACGATGACCGTGCCATCGTTGGAGCCAGTGAGGACGCGCTGGCCGTCAGGGGTAAAAACGGCCACGTTGACCACACCGCTGTGGCCCGTCAGGCGGCGCGCCTGCTGCCCCGTCTGCAGATCCCACACGATCGCGGTGAAGTCCACTGCCCCTGTCACCAAGTAACGGCCGTCACGGCTGAAGTCAGTGCTTGTGACATCGCCGCCGTGTCCTGTCAGCGTGTAGATCAAGTCACCAGTGGAGATGTCCCACACGCGGACGCTGGCGTCGGTGCTGCTGGCAGCAGCCCAACGCGCATCGGTGCTGATCGCTGCCGACGTGAGCGCAGCTTGCCCGCCCACAAAACGTCGATATGTGGCCCGTGCCAGCGCCGCTTGCGCAAGCGTGCTGCGGGCTTCTGATGGCGGGTTCTCGATCCGGTTGGCCTCCAGCGCGAGCAGCAGCGCAAGGTCGGTGTCGTTGTTGGCGAGCAGCGTCTGAGCATTCGAGGCCAGCGCGATGCTGCGCGAGATCGTGGCGTTTTCATCGGCGATGCGGGCGGCTTCTTCGGCGCGGGCGCTCTCGCGCAGGGCGAAGGCCGTCAAGCCCACTGCGCCCACGACGATCACAATCAGGCCAGCGATGATCAAGCGCAGCAAGTCCAGTGTGCGCCGTTCGAGGCGGCGCTCACGCTCGAGGCGTTCGGCTTCTTCTCGAGCCAGCCGATCACGCACAGCAATGCTCGCGTCGAGATACGCCTTCTCTTGCAGCGTCAAGCTCACTTGGGTCGTTTGCAGCCAGCGCTCATACTGCTGGAGCCGCACACCGCGCAGCAAGAAGCTGCTGTCGCGCCCGCTGGTCTCCCATTCGTGCGTCATGGCGCTGAGGTTGCGTTCGAGGCGCACATCCTCGCGGCTTTCATCTAACCACATGCGCAGCCGCCCCCACTCGCGGATGATGGCTTCGTGCGTCACCTCGACGGTCGGGCTGCGCGTGATCGGGTCACGATCAAACGTGATCAAGCGCGCCTGCCCCAGCACCTCTACCACGGACTGCATCACTGCGCTGGCGTCAGGAGTCTCATAGCCCGCCATGCCGGTGATCTCCGTCAAGAGGGCGCGGCGGCGGGTGTCCTCAGTGCCCTCGCCCAGCGTGATAAGCCTGAGGAAAAGCTGACGCATGGCCTCTTGATGAAGGGTATCAAGGCTGTTGTAGATTTCATCGGCGCGGCGGGCCAGCGCGCCTTTCACGCCGCCGATAGCGCGGTAGGCCTTCTGCGTGATCTGGTTGCCCTCGCGCTGCTCGAACAGTTCTGTCAAGGCGTACTGCAGCAGCGGCAGCGCCCCGGGCTGGGCCTGCACGTCAGCGATCATGATCGCCACCAGCGCGGGGTCAAACTGCACGCCCACTGAGCGTGCAGGCTCCACGATGACGCGCTCCAACTCAGCAGGCGATAGAGGGACGACGACCTCCGTCCGCTCGCGCACCAGTTCTGCGATGCGCGGCGTCAGCAGCGGGCGATCATAAAAGTCGGCGCGAATGGTGACGATGAGCCGCAGGCGGCTGTTCGGCATCGTCATGGCGTAAAACAAGGTGTGAATGAAACGCTCCGCCATGCGCTCATCGTCGTTGAGGGTGAACACTTCCTCGAATTGATCGACCAGCAGGAACACTTCAGAGCCGTCGTCAGGCAGCACTTGGTGGAGGATGTCGCCAAAGGCGCGTTCATCATGGTAGATGCGTTCTGCCAGTTCCTCTGGCGGCGTCGTGGCGAGGCTGTTGATGAGGTTGACCAGCTCTTGCAGCGGGTCGCGCCCGGGGACAAACTCGCTGTAGAACCAGTTCTCGCTCCCGGGGAGCGCCCCCTGCCGCAGCATAGGGATGAGACCAGCCTGCACGACGCTGCTCTTGCCGCTGCCGCTGGGGCCAACAACCGCCAAGAAACGCGCATACTCCTCGTTTTGCATCAGGCGGTTGAGCAGACGGCGCACGAGCGATTCACGCCCGTAAAACACATGCGCGTCGCGTTCGGCAAAGGCGCGCAGGCCGCGGTATGGGTTTGGGATCAATTCTCGGATGGCGCTCTTGCCGTTCGTGCTGACAGTGGTAGAGTTCGCTGCGCCTAACGCTTCGCGGAAAGCGTGGTGAAAGCTGAGGGCGTCAGGGTAACGTTCTGCCGGGTCGAGGGCAGTGGCGCGGGCGATGACATCGCTGAGGGCGCGCGGCAGTTCCGGACGGCGGGTAAACAGCGGCGGCAGCGGCTCAGTCGTGCGCAGGCGCAAGAGCTGCGTATACGACAGTTCCTCCATGCCCGGGTAAGGATGTTGGCCGGTAATCATCTCGAACACGACCACGCCAAGGCTGTAGATGTCGCTCTGGGTGGTGATATGCTGCCCCATCATGACCTCAGGCGCGGCATACGCAGGTGATCCCATGCTGCTGAACTCATCGTCAACGGCCTGCGCTTTGCTGAGGATCTGGGCGATGCCAAAATCAGCAAGGTAGGCGTTGCGCTCCTCGTCAAGCAAAATATTCTCGGGTTTGATGTCACGGTGTACTACGCCGTAGCGATGTGCCAGCGCCAGCGCCGCCGCGATCTGCTCCAGTATGTGAAGCACTTGGCGCATGGGCAGGTCACGCCCAGCGCCGAGGCTGCGCAAGTGCCCGCCTCGCAGGTAGCGCATGACGATATAAGCGCCCTCAGGGTCGCGCCAGTAATCATACACGGGCACGATGTGGGGGTGCTCCAGCGCTGCGATAAGCTGGGCTTCTGCTTCAAAGCGCCGAATAAAGTTTGGTTGGTTGGCAAAAGCTGGCCAGATGATCTTGATGGCCACCTCACGCGCAACGCTGGCCTGCCGTGCGCGATAGACCGCGCCGAAGCCGCCCGTGCCGACCAGCCCTTCCAGCTCATAGCTGCGGATGACTTTGCCCAGCTCAATGTTCACAAGCCACTGCTCTTTCTAAGCGTCCGGTGTGACTGTGCGCTGCTCGCCGGTGTCGGTCGCGTCGAGGTTCATCAGCCAGCGCAGCGCCTTCCCACGATGGTAAAAGGTCTTGTAACGAATCGACGGATGATCGCGGTTCAAATAACCCATGAGCGTCCGATTGGTTTGGCCAGACAGCGACAAGTTAAACTGGATCGCTACCTTGGCTGACCACAACGGCTCCGCGTCGAACAGGTCGTCGCAGGCCATTCGCCCTTCCAGCGTTACCCCGATGTTCATCATGTCAAAGTTGACTAATGCAGCATATTGCAGCGAGATGCCCGGTTGAGACAAGTCATGGATCGCCAGATAAGGCGAAGAGCGCGGCCACGTCCGCAAGGACTCTTGCACAGCATCCGCCCACGACGCGATGATTTCCGGCGTGACCATTGTCAACCGATACAAGACCACACGCCGATCGTAGAACCATTCACGTGCTAGCCCCTTCGTCAACATCTCGGACGAATCTGGCAGAGGAATCATGCGATCAACTTCCACAGGCTATCCTTCACAGCCAACCACTACACCCATATTTGAACAAAAGCTTAAACTGTTGACTGCAAGCAATTGCAAGCAGTCATATTAAGCGGGTGTTAAGTTTTGTTGAAATCTTTGCAAGCTAAGGGGCGCGGCTGCGGCTCATCCTCTAAGCGCAAGCGCAGCCCCAAATACGGGGATGGATCTAAGGTGTTGGCCAGCACTGCTTCATTCAAAAATTGACCATCAGCCCCGCTCAGCGTGATGCTGAAGTGCAGGTGCATGGCGATGGGCGCGCCGCTGCCCGCAAACTCTCCCTGATAGCCTAACAGCTCTCCCTGACGGACGAAACGCTCGGCTGTGCCACGCGGGAAGGTCTCGTTCACGAAGCTTTGGCTGCCGTCGCGGCTCGCCATGTGGGTGTAGTATGTCCAGATCGTGCGGCCCGGCTGAAGCGGGTCGTCGTGGCGGATGATAACTGTGCTGAGCCACTCCGGCAGCCGTGTGAGCCAACCATCATAGGCAGCGTAGACTGGAACCGTGCCCGCCGGGCCATTGCCGAAGATGTCGATGCCCGTGTGCCGCCGCGCGGCAGTGTAAGGGGCAGCCGTGTCGCCATACATGAGGCCGATCAGCCCCTCGCTCGGCAGGATGAAGGGAGCGCCTTCACATTGCCTGCGAGCCAGATTCGCCAGCGCTGGCCGCCGCTCTGGGAACAGCAGATACTCTCGAATGAGATCATTGCTGCTGCTGGGGGCCGCCGAGCGCATCCCATAACGACCCGTCAGCCCTGCGCCCACCAGCGCTAGCACCCCGATCAACAACATGAGCTTAACCCGCCGTGACTTCAACACACCTACCCCATCCAACAGACCTGCCTAATGCTCATCAAGAATGGGCGGCTTTTCAAGCCACACCTAGCCTACACGCAAGCGGCTCGCAGGCGCTGCACTGTGGCCTCACTGCGCAGGAAGCTCACCACGAAGCCAGCGTAGTTGTAAATGTTCTTGCGCCGGTGGAGCGTCAATTGGCAGCGCGTGAGCAGCTCTGCGCCATATTGCACAGCTAACCGCCGCGCGTTGGCCATGCTCAGCGGAGCGCCTCCCCTGCCGTGCGCTTGCGCCACTAGATCGCGCACATGGTGATACAAGCGGCTGGCAGCAGCCTCCAACCCAGCATCTGGCAAAACGCGGCGGAAGCTGCGCGGTGTGATGCTTGGGTGCTGGGGGGTGTTAGGCGCTGGATGGGATGGCGTGTAGACGCTCTGGGGCGCGATTTGAGGCGTTTTTGTCGCTGTTGCGGCTTGGGGTACGACGGGCGCAACGTAGAACACGCTGTGCGGATCCTGCGCGGTTGGGTTAGGCTTGACAGCTAAGCCGGGCGGCAGATAGCGCCCGTCGGGGTGCGTGTAGTGGTTGAAACCTTGAATGCACAATCGTGGTGACTTCCCCCGCCACAACAGGCGCTTCGCCACTTCAGGCAGACAAGGATAGCGTTTGCCGCGCGCGTCTTCGATGAACATCCCCGCACGGGGCGCAGCGATGAGGTGCATTATGCCCATATCTATGAGGTAACGTTCAAAGGTCGGCACGACCGACACCCCACACACGTGGTTATAACGTTGGATCGTGCGATCCACGACGTTCAAGCGTCGCGCCAACAATTTAACATGATAAGTTCCCGGGCGGCGCTTGATGAACTCGCGGTGCAGCGCCCGCCGATAGTTCGCTGGAGATTTCAGATCCTCGGCTTGCAGCGCATCCGAGCGCGTCCAACGCACGCCCAACAGCTGGCACAACCCCTCAATCGACGGCATTTGGAAGCGTCGTGGCGGTCGTCCCCGATTTTTGTCTGACGCTGTCACCCCCAACTGAAAGCATTTTTTTCTATCAACTTGGTCCACGTGTGTAGCAACGTTAGTAGGGGTATGGGGTGTGGGGAAAGGGGTTTGTGGCGCAAAAACGGCGCTGCCGTTGATAGTCGCTTGCAGCGCTTGAAGGATCGAGTAACGCCCCACGCGCCCTGACAAGCGTTCTACAATCTCTTTTTCTGTCAATAGCGCACCTGTAGGTACGTTATCCATAAGCAGCGCTTCCAAAACACGCAGCAGCGGCACTTGGTTACGACAGAGCAGCGCCTCACGCAGGCTGTTCGGCAAGCCTCTTGTGGCTTGGTGTGGTGGGCGTGGCGCACGGCTGTACACACTACGAATGGTGGCTTCTGCTTCTCGTTCACGCTGGGCAGGGCGTTCATCAGGCCGCGCCAACATCACGTGCAAGGGTTGCAGCACAACAAGCGTGTCACCATACGTCCAGCCTGTATCGCGCATCATCAAGGCAGCGCGGAACAGCGCATTGTTGCGGCCTGCATAAGGCGCGACTGCGAGATAGTAGTTGCTGCATTCGTCAGCCGTGCGCATCGAGATCCGTGGGGCTTCATCAGCAATTGGCGCAGCAGCAGTTGGCACAGTCGATGCAATCACCGGCTGCTGGACGCTGGCGACTTCTTCGATGAACAACTGAAGTTGATGAAGCTCTGCGCGGGTCAGCTCTCGCGGGAAGCCCGCGCGCACCACGCGATACGGCGCACCGTTGATGGTGGTGGGCGGCGTGATGATGTAGCGCCCATCGCTCTGTACGTCCATCCCTTGAAGCCGCCGACTGGGAATTGTCACACCAACCGGCAGTCGGAAGTAAACATGTGGCAGCTCGCGGTTGGCCGAGTAGACGATGCGTGTTTCACATAAATGAGCGAAGCGATGCAAGAAAACTTCTGCAAGGCGTTCATCGTCAAAGTCGAACACCAGCAAGCGGCTGATCTTGCCCGTCACGAGCGCCATGCCTTCTGCGCCTTGTTCGAAGAACCACGCTTTCAATTCGGGCATTGTTGCAAAGCGGCTTTGATACGCTTTCCAATCAACTGCGGCGACTTTGGCTTGGGCTGGACGACAGTCACCATGCACCGGAATGACCGAAAATCCCATTTGCAAAAAAGTCGATGCTGCATCGAATAGAGCTTTTGCGACCTTTTCTGAACCTGACGGTGACATTTTTTATGCCTTTCCTAATCAGGTTCGGGGTAATTCGATGTTGCAAGCTGTGCGAAACTGCGATACAATCCAATCAAATCAGATGCGACTGATGCCAACTACGCACTCTGATGTTATGAATTGTGACCAGTGTCCCGTGGTAAAATCCTTCACAGATTTAGGGTGGGACACTTTTCGTTTCTAGTGCTCATTACATCTGCCCCGAACGTTTCTCATTCCCTGCGTTCTTCATCTGCATACCGCTTGAGCATTCGCTCTTGTTCGTCTAACCACTGCCGGAACTCGTGGACGAGCACCAGCGCCTCAGCACTGATCTTGGGCCGCGCTGGGCCTGCCTTGCTGATCAAACGGGCAAGCCGCGCGTAGTGCTGGCGTGTCCCCGGGACGAGCTGCGATGGCCGTGCCGCTTTGCGTGCGGCCTTGCGCCCCGCCTCATTAGGCGATAGCGCACCTGTAGGTACGCTATAGCCGCTCTGGCGCGCCTTGGACGCGGCTAACTGCGTCAGCTTGTTGGCGTCATCCCCTGCTTGCTCGCGCAGGCTGCGGATGTAGTACTCCGTCCAGCTCAGGTCATCGGCGATTTGCCAAACCAGCGGCGGCAGTTTGAGCAGTGCGCGATAATCGCGCAGCTGCTTGGTGTTCTTCAAGCCCATCGCGGCAAGCAGGCGTTCGCTAGTGTTCCGCGGGATTGAGAACTTATCACCGTCGGCCACTTGGGCGTAGAAGTCCTGCTCACGTTCGAAGTGGCTGATGGGCGCGAAGCGATCACCTCGCTTTGTTTCTAACAAGTCCATCAACAGCACCGCGAACTGGCGCGCCTTGCTAATGGCATTTAGGTTGGCGCGCGCGTTGTTCTCTGCGGCTTGGCGCCAGATGTTGACGCGCTCCACGGTGCGCGCTGCGATCTTGGCGTACTTTTGATCCTGTGTGTGCAGGAACAAAAGATGGTATGCCAGCCAGCGTCGCTCACCCGTTTCGAGCTGATATTGGCGGCCAACCGGCGCGACGGTGATCGGGTTGGTCAATCCATCCTGACGGATGCTGACTGCCAGCTCAATCAACGTGAGCAGCGACTCCTCCAGCGGCCCAATTTCATCTGGACGTGAAATGTCCTGTGTGGCGTCCAAATAAGCGCTGACGTCAAAAGGCGTGCCACCGCGCTCTACGCTGACCATCTCCACCCAGCGGTTGAACAGCGAGGCCACATCCTCAACATCACCTGACCAACCTTGGCGCACTACAAAGGGAATCGTGCGGCGCGGCTGGCGCGGGTCTGGCATGATGTCAAAGATGCTGACCGGGCTAGCCGATTGACGGTTGGCGTCGATGTTTTGAATAGCGCCGAACAACGCGGTGTCAATCGATTGGGTGGACGTGTCGGGAACGTCATCCACGAGACTGAACGCGTCGAGTTCACGCAGGCCTTTCTTGCGGCTCATGCCAGCCCCTTCTCAACGCGGTTTACCACGTTCCAGATCTCTTCGGATGCGCGGCTGTCCGGCGCTAAATGGAACACAGGACGGCGGCGCTGTGATGCTTCACCCCAGATCGTGCCAAGCGCGAGCGGTTCCCACACCTTGTCACCGTAGTAGCGATGCAGGCTCTGGAGGTTATGGCTGTGCAGCACAGTTGAGGCGCGATACTTCATCGGGACGATGCCCAGCACTTCAAGATGTGGCAGCCCCCACTGCTCGCGCGTTGGTTGAATGCTGTCCTTGTGCTGAAGGCTCATCTTGAGGCCATCGAGCGAGAGGAACTCACACTCAGTGGGGTAGACAATGCTGTGCGTGGCCATGTAGATCGACGCGTGCAGCAGCGAGGGTGTGGGCGACGTGTCGAAGATCACCACATCTACATGGCCACGCAGCTCACTGAAACGCTTCAGAACGATCAACCCGTCTGAGGTCATCAGCGGGATGGCGCGCGTCTCATTGTTGCCGGGGACGACGTAGAGCTGCCCTTTCACCGGCTGGCCGGGCACTTCATAGGTTGACGGGTGGACAAAGTGCAAGTTATCGCGGAAGGATTCTTCACGCACGAGCAGATTGTACAACCCCGGCAGCCGATTGATGCCGAGCGCAACCGTCGCATGGCCTTGAGGGTCGGCGTCGGCCAAAATGACCCGATACCCGCGAATGGCTAGGCCGGTGGCGATATGGGTGGCGAGGGTTGTCTTCCCCACCCCACCCTTTTCATTGAGCAGTGTAATGATCTTCATGGCCGCAGCCCTTACCTAACCTACTCTACTGATAGCTTCAGCGGCGGACGATACGATTCTGGGACGTAAGACGCTTGTAGTTCCTGCGCGCGTCGCTCCGACCACTGCTGCACGAGCACAGCGATATGGTCGGGCATGTGGTAGACATAGGCAAAGTCTGAGCCGGGCGCGGTGGTCTCTTGAGTCCCCTCTTCGATGATGCGGCGGTCTGCGAGCATCTTCAAGCAGTTGATGTCGTAAGGGGTGAGGCGGCGTTTGCCCAGCGCTTTCGCCACCTTCGCGCGAGTCAACCATGTGCCACCGCTGTCATACACAATTTGCAGTATACGCAGTTGGTGAGCCGTCAACTCCCCTAGGTGATTCGAAATTTCTTGCAAGTCCATAAGAATGCCTCACCGATATGTTAGCATTACCCTGCAAGGGTAACCAATACAGTGAAATTGCGCAAGTCCCCCACTGGTGGGGTGGGGGAGGTGACTACAGTTTATCACAAGAACGTATGTTCTGTAAAGTACTTTTTAAAACTTATCGCAATAATACGTTTTGTGATGCTGGGGTGGGAAAGTCATTTTGTTGACGCGCTGTTAATTCGCCAAAAAAAACTTATCGTGGTAAAAACATCGTGGCGAAAATCTGAGACGTGTGATTAACTTGCAGTAGCATCATATAGGTAGAAATTGATGGGCATTATGGAGCGTCCTAAACAGGAACACCGCCCGCGCGAAGAAATGCGCGAAATGATCCTCCAGTTGATGGCGATGAGTCGGCGGCCACTCTCTCGCACGGAAATCGCGCGCGCCATTGGCCGCCGAAAAGCGCCTCATATCAGCGCGTTCATCGAGGAGCTGGTGGAGGAAGGCCTGCTTGAGCGCAGCATCAAGATTTACCACAACAAGGCCAAAGGCTACGTCTACCAACTGCGGCGCAATCCCTAGCTGGTTGTGATATCTAATGCGTAGCCTGTCGCTTCATAGATGGTTGCTTGGAACGCGGCGACTTCTTCTGGGCTGAGCGGCTGGCTCACGGTAAGGCTAATGCGCGCATCCGCCGTGCGTATCCCCGGGCCTTTTTTGATGATGTAGCCTCGCTGGGCTGCATAGCGCTTCACTTCGGTTGTGATCGCCTGTTGATTCGGCTGGTCGTGGATCACCAAGGGGTAACCCGTTTCTTCGCTCAGCGCGCGGATCGCTTCCTGCGCGCGCTGGCCTACTTGGGGGCTGATGAAGTAGAGCACAATCTCGCCGCCGCGCAGCCCTGCGCGATATAGCCCCATCGGTTCCAGCACGGCGCGAATGCGGCTGTAGGCTGCGTTGATCTCCATTAGCGTACCTGTAGGTGCGCTATGGATTGTTTCAGGCGCTTTCTTCTGGTTGATCAACAGGCGGAATCCGGTCACGGCTTCGTAGCGCGCCGCTAACGCCGGAGCATCCTCCAAGTTCAAAATTTCCGCGCTGACTTCTCGCCGATCCATGAAATAGCTGGGGCGTTTGGCCAACTGTGCGCCCTCAGGCAGCAGCACTTCGACCATGCTCACCAGCGCTTCTTGGTTCACTGTTTTGTCCACTGTCACGTTCCAACCTGTGCGTTCAGCAGCTTCGGCCATCAGCGTCTGATAGGTGTGTGCTGCCACATCAGGAAAGTCGAAACTGAGGGTCATCAGGCGGCGCTGCGGGTTCAGCCCCACTTTGCGGAGCTGCGCTTCTGGCGGGAAGAGGCTCAACACGACGCTGCGCGCTTCGTTCTGTTCAAGGGCAGTATGCGCGCCAGCCTCACGAGCCACCAACCCCTCAGGGTGAAGCTCGGCGTTGTTCTCTGCCAGCGTCAGCACTGCCGCCAGCGTGCGCAGTCGCCGCTCCGACGCAGTCAGATCGAACGCCAGATGCGCATCAGGCCGAACAGGCTGCCCGATCTGATAGGTCATCTCGTGGGCGGCCTGCGCTTTCAGCAGACGCGCCTCGCGCAGCAGGGCTTGCAGCGCAGCCTCGTCGTCGTCGTCGCTGTGCCAAGCCCCCAGCGGCCACAGCAGACGATCCGCCGGGTACTGTCGCCCTTGGGATGTCCCGACTTTGAGGGTAAAGCTGCTTTCCGTTGTGTCTTCCACAATGCCAATCTGAACGTCACCTTGTCCACCGTAATAAGCTACCAGCTGGCCTTGCAGCTGCGGATGCGCCGCCATGATCGCGCGCTGGCGCAGGCTGCGCGTGACTTGCTCTGGCGTGTTCACGCGGTAGCTGGTGGGTTTCTTCCAATCACTGCTGAAGTACAAGCCGTTTTGGGCAGCAAGCGCCTGAGCCACCTCGCGGACGTGCTCGGTGCTGCCGTGCCAGCGCTGCGCCAGCTCCGCGACGCTGTAGTAACTGCCTGCGTTGGACTGCATCCGCTCCCACAGCGCGGCCGCGTCAAACTCACGATCTTCGCCTTGCACCGTCACTTGTTCGACAAGCGCCCATGGCCGCTGACCAAAGTTGTACTCGTGCACCGAGCCGATGCGAGGCAGCGCAACGGCGATCTGCCGCTGGCGCAGGCTGTTGGCGAGGCTCTCGCGGGCGGCGCTGTCACCATGCACCAGCAGCACTTCCTCTGGCTTGAGGGCGCGCGTGATGGCGATGAGTTCGCTCTCGTCGGCATGGGCCGAGAGGGAATACGTCCCCACCTCAGCGCGGACGCTGACTGTTTGCTTGCCGAGCCGGATGCTGCCTTCGCCGCGCTCTCGTTCCTTCATCATCTTTTGCAGCAGCTTGCCCGGCGCTTCCTCATCTTGATAGCCTGTGAGGAAGATCGCATTGCGCTCATCCGGCAGCAGGTGCTGGGCGTAAAACTGCGACGCGCCGCCGGTCAACATACCAGAGCTGGCGACGATAATGCACGGAGTGGTATCACGCGCCAGCGTCTGCCGCTGCTGCATCGACAAGACGGGGTGAATGTCCTTGCGGAAGAACAGCGGTTGATCCTTGGCGGCGGCTACCATGGCCTCTGGCAGCAGATCGGGGAACGTGGCATAAGCCTGACATACCGAACGCACCATGCCATCTACGTAAACACGCGCGCTGAGCTGATCCCGATACGCCAAGATGATCTGAAGCACCTCTTGCGCACGCCCCAGCGCAAACGCTGGGATCAACACGCGACCGCCGCGCTCGATTACGCGGCTGAGGCTTTCAATGAGGCGGCGTTCTTCGGCTTCGCGGTTGGCGTGCAGCCGACCACCGTAGGTGCTCTCCAGCACCAGCACATCCGCCTTCAGCCGCGGCACACGCACACTGTTCACCGTGCGCTGGGGTGACTTGGAGACGTCACCGCTCATGACGAGCGTCCCCTCCACGCTGTCGATCACCAGCATGGCCGCCCCAGCAATGTGCCCGCTGACGTGATAGGTGACGCCCAGCCCTTCGCCGAGGCGTACCTGTCGGTTGTACTCCACGATCTGGATGGCCTGCATCAGATGCTCAACGGCGACTTCGTCATAGAGCGGAAGCTCGCCTTCCTCCTCATAATGACTGCTCATGATGCGTTGGGCGTCTTGCTGCAGCACGCGCACCAGCGCTTCCGTTGGGCGCGTCATCAGCACAGGCACAGAGGGGTAGGCTGTCAGAACAAGCGGCAGCGCGCCTGTGTGGTCAGTGTGAGCGTGGGTCACCAGCACATAGTCGATCCCGCCCAAGCTGCTAATGTAGCTCAGGTCGGGAAGTTGACTGCTGTCGAGATCGCGCTGCGGTCGTGGGTTGATGCGAATGCCTGCATCCACCAACAGCCGTTTGCCTGCAATCTCAATCAGGGTGCAGCTTGCGCCAACTTCATCCGCGCCACCTAAGAACGTGATTTTCATGTATTTCTCTCGTGTGTAGACTCTAAATCCCGTCGATCTTTGCAAAAAAACTTATCATTATTATATAATTGTTCTAGTGATGACAGTGCTAGCGCGTATGTTTAAGCGCCCTATGATGCAGCATCTGTTGAGTTTTGCTTGCACAAAAATCCTTCATATTTTCAAAAATGAGAAAATCATGAGAAAATTTCGACAAGGCGCTCAGATGCTGAAAAAGATCGTCTGTGCAGTGAGCAAAGCTTTTGTTCTCATGCCACAGCGCATGTGCTATCATATCAGCGCTTTGCTACCAGAGAGAGTTGAACTTGACCACTTCGAACGTTTCCGCGCCTACTCCTAGTTCGCAAACCCCAACGATTGTCATCGAGCCAAGCAAAGGCGTTGTGGCGCTGCGTTTAGACGACGTGTGGCGCTATCGGGAGCTGCTTTATTTCTTGGTGTGGCGCGATGTTAAGGTGCGCTATAAGCAGACGGTGCTGGGCGCGGCGTGGGCCATCATCCAACCTGTGATGACGATGATCGTGTTTTCGCTGTTCTTTGGCGGCTTGGCGCAAATCCCATCCGATGGCGTGCCATATCCGATCTTCGCCTATGCTGCGCTCGTCCCGTGGACGTTCTTTGCCAACGGCCTCAGTGGCAGCAGTGACAGCTTGGTGGGCAGTGCTAACCTCATCAAGAAAATCTACTTCCCGCGCTTGATCATCCCAATGGCTGCGGTGCTGCGCGGCGTAGTCGATTTTGTGCTGGCGTTCAGCGTTCTGCTGCTAATGATGATCGCCTATCAAATCCCGCTGACGGCCAGCGTGCTCACCTTGCCATTTTTCTTGCTGCTGGCCTTTGTGACGGCGCTTGGGGTGGGGCTGGCGCTCTCGGCAATGAACGTGCAGTTTCGGGATGTGCGCTATACCATCCCGTTCCTTGTGCAGCTCTGGCTGTTCATCACACCAGTAGCGTACCCCAGCAGCTTAATCGAGAACGAGGCGCTGCGGGCGCTCTACAGTTTGAACCCGATGGCCAGCGTGGTTGATGGGTTTCGTTGGGCGCTGCTGGGCGGGGTGAACCCAGCGCTGCAGCCCCCGGATGTCACGCTGCTGGTTTCGAGTGTCACAGCTCTGGCGCTGCTGCTCGGCAGTCTATTTTATTTCCGCCGGATGGAACGCAGCTTCGCGGATGTGGTGTAGCGTATGGGCAATCTGGCGATTAAAGTTTCAGGGCTTAGCAAACGCTACCGCATCGGAGCCGCGCAGCAGCGCCAAGACACGCTGCGCGACCTCATCGTAGACACGTTCACCGCGCCACTGCGCCGCGCCCGCGCCCTCGTTCGTGGAGAAGGCTATGGCGCATCGGGCTTGACGGAAGAACTGTGGGCGTTGAATGACGTCTCATTTGAGGTCAAGCATGGTGAAGTTGTCGGCATCATCGGGCGCAACGGGGCAGGTAAGTCTACGTTGTTGAAGATCCTCTCGCGCATCACCGAGCCGACCTTAGGCCGAGTCGAGCTGTACGGGCGGGTGGGGGCGCTGCTGGAGGTGGGCACGGGCTTCCATGCCGAGCTGACGGGCCGCGAGAATGTTTACCTCAACGGCGCCATTCTTGGCATGTCGCGCACGGAGATTGAACGCAAGTTCGATGAGATTGTCGCTTTCGCGGGCATTGAGAAGTTTATCGATACGCCAGTCAAGCATTACAGCAGCGGGATGGGGCTGCGGCTGGGCTTCGCCGTGGCTGCTCACCTTGAGCCGGAAATTCTCATCGTGGATGAAGTGCTCGCGGTGGGGGATGCTGAGTTCCAGAAGAAGTGCATCGGCAAGATGAACGAAGTGGCAGGGGAAGGCCGTACCGTGTTGTTTGTGAGCCACAATATGGCGGCAGTTGAATCTCTGTGCCAGAGTGGGATCTTGCTGGAACATGGCCGCGTGACGCTGCGCGATACAGCGCGGACGGTGATCGACACCTACTTGGGCAGCGGCCAAACAACGAGCGCCAGCATCGACTTAACGCCCTATGGCAAAACGCCCGACAGCGTCCTACGTGAGCTGCGCATCCTCAACAGCGATGGCGTCGAGACGCTCCAATTTCGCCCGGATGAGCCAATTACGTTTGAAGTTACCCTTCACCTGCCGCCCGATGCTGAAGATCCGCAGCTTGGCATCGGGGTGAACAATTGGCGCATGGATCGCATCCTCACGCTGACCACCAAAATGCACGGCTACAAGATCCCCGCTGAGGCAGGAGAGGTGACTGTCTCTTGTCGTGTGCCGCCGGTCATGTTGGCCGTTGGCAGCTATCAGTTGCGGTTGGTCTACGGTACTCAGTACCGCGACCTCGAGATCATCGACAACCTACCAGCCTTTGAAATCGTGCCCGCCGATATCTACGGCACAGGACGCTTGCCGAATGCGCAGCAGGGTCTGGTATACGTTCGTGGAGAGTGGTCAACGTCACGAGAAAAAGCGACAGTGTGAGCTTATAGGGTGACCTGCGTAGGTCAGGCGTAGGCCATGGGGCTGTGAGTGGTACCTTGAGTGTGGAACAAAACGAGCCTATGATACGTTATAGGTGAGGCATCAAGGTAGCCTAAGGGGTTATAATGGTTCAAAATACGCCGCCCAACGCTCAACGAGAAGAAGCTGCGCGGCCTTCATCCTCGGGGCGAACGCGCCCTCGTTTCAGCGCGCAAGACCGCGCTCGTCGCAAAAATCACGGCCTTACGGGTCATCTCTCGACGCTGCTGCTTCAGCCTCGCTTATTCTTCTACACCTTCCCTGAGACGCGCCATTGGCTGATTGTGGCGGCGCTGTCCTTGGTTGTTGTGGGCTATCTGGCAGTGCAGGCCAGCCCTCAGGTTGGCAGTGCGACCCCACCTATGGGCATATCCGACCCGGGCATGATGCCGCCAGTGTCTGACGTGGGCGGCAGCGATCCGTTCAACCCGCCGCTCCCTGTTGACCCATCCGGCGGTTTGGGCGGAGCTGGCGGCGCGCCCGCTGCCGATACCACGTCACAGGTGACGACGGCGGTCACGGCTGGGGCGATGCTGGTTGGCATCTGGGGGGTGCAAGCGCTGCTGCTGCTGCTCGTGCCGCTCTTGAACGGGCGCGCCCCGTCGTTCGGGCGCGGGTTTCAGATCGCTGTTTGGGCGAGTGTGCCGCTGGTGCTGATGCTGATCGTTCAAACGATTTATCACAACGCAGGCGGCGTTGGAGATTCTCCGGGGGTGAGCGCCCTGCTGACCCGCTGGGACGACTACGACATGCAGCCCGCTGATGTGCAGTGGCTGTTGATGTCTGCTGCGTCGCAGGTCACGATCTGGCGCTTATGGGCGCTGGCGCTGCTGTACTTTGGCGCGCGCGAGGCGCTCAAGGGGCGGCGGCTCGCAGCTTTGTTTGTGTGTGCCTTGTGGATTGGGATTGCGGTGGTGACGCCTGTCATGATGGGCATGACCCCGCTGCCGACCGACGATGCCCCGCCCGGCGTTGACATGCCGCCGATGGACATGCCCAGCCCCATCGACATGAACAGCGATGCGGGCAGCTTCGTCCCGATGCCTGTGCCCGGGGATATGAACCCGCAGCCGGGCGGCACACCGGCTGGCGGCCTTGACCTTGAGCCAGTCACACCCTGAGTGCTAGGAGGTGACAAGATGGCACGCCCAATGCTGCAAGCGCTCCACCTCAACAAGGTGTTTCGCGTAGGGGATGAGGATGTGCGCATCCTCAAGGATATCAACCTCACGATCCCAGAAGGGCAGTTCGTGGCCATCATGGGGCCGTCCGGCAGCGGCAAGAGCACGCTGATGTACCTGCTGGGTGGGCTGGATCGCCCCACTAGCGGTGAGATCATCGTCAACAACCAGCGGATCGACACCATGACCGGCGACGATTTAGCGCGCTTTCGTCGTGAGATGAACGGCTTTGTGTTCCAGAGTTTCTACCTCGTGCCGACGCTCACCGCCATCGAAAATGTGGCGCTCCCCGGCATCTTCAACGGTCAGCCCGCGCCGGAGCGTATGGCGCGCGCCGCGCGGCTGCTGCGCTTTTTGAAGATGGAAGAGCGGCTCGACCATCGCCCGGCGCAGCTCTCTGGCGGCCAGCAGCAGCGCGTTGCCATCGCCCGCGCCTTGTTCAACGACCCGCCGATTCTGATGGGCGATGAGCCGACCGGCGCGCTCGACAGCGCCACCGGCACGATCGTTATGCGCATGCTGCGCTATTTATGCACTGTTCAAAAGAAGACAGTCGTTGTCGTCACCCACGATGAACACGTCGCGCGCTTTGCGGATCGCTTGGTGCAGCTCCGCGATGGCGCGATTGTGGACGACCGGCTGATCAAACCAAAGGATGATCCTGATGCGGCCTAAGTACCTCTTGCTCGTTGCGCTTGTGCTTATCGCGCATGTGCTCGTGTCCCATGCTCAATCCCTCACAGTGACGAACAGCGAACCGCGCAATGTGGACAACGCCAGCGCGTCAGTGCTGAGCGTCAGCGGCAGCGGCTTCACCAGTCAAACGTTGGTGCGCTTGGTAGGCTATGGCTATCTCACGCCGACTATCTTAAGCAGCACGGCGCTCACAGCGGTGATCCCAGCGGGTGTGCCCGCTGGCATCTACGACGTCGAGATTAGCGACCCCGCCAACGGGACGGCCACCTCGCCAGTGCGTTTGATCGTCACCCAGCAGGTGACGCCCATGCCGATCCCGACGCAGGTCGTGCCGACCCCGCTGGTGGGGCAGCCATCCTTGAGCGTGCGCAGCTTTACGCTCAACCCAGCGCAGCCCACGGCAGGCGGCCCGTTGAGCGCGTCGCTGGAGGTGGTCAACACGGGCAACCTGCCCGCCTTCGGCGTGACGCTCTCAGTGGATGGGGGCGGCAAGTTCGTTCAAGTGGGCGGGGCGTCGGTCTCGCTGCCGGATTTGTTCCCGGGCGCAGCGGCGCGCGTCACCGTGAACTTGGTGTCGGCGGCGGATACACCCGCGGGCGCTAATGTCATCCCGCTCACGCTCAACTACCGCGACAGCGAGGGCAAACCGCTCAGCAGCAAGGCGAGCCTCTCCGTTATCGTGGAAGCGACGACCAGCGCACCGCTCATCACGCTGCTGACGTACAGCACCACACCAGAGGTCGTGCAGCCCGGGCAGATCGCTGTGATCCGCGCGCACATCCAAAACACGGGCACGCGCGCCGCCAGCCAAGTGGTGATCCGTCTGGCAGCAGGCACAGAACCGGTCTTGATTGCTGGCCCGCGTGGCGATGCCTTCCCCGTGGGCGACATTCAACCCGGCTCAACCGCCATCATCGACCTGCCGGTGTTCGTCGCCCAAACGGCCAAAGCGGGTGTGCAGGCGCAGGGCTTCGTCCTCAGCCATGTGGTGGACGGCAAAGCGGTTGAACAGCCTACATCGCTGGCCGTGACGGTGGCGGCAGTGGTGCGCCCGCGCCCGATCTTCTTGTTGGAGGATGTCGTCATCAGCACGACCGAGGTCAAGCCCGGCGATCAATTCAACCTGAGCTTTCGCCTGCGCAATGTGGGCAACGCCACCGCAAACAATCTGCTGATTGTGTTTGGCTCGGTGGATTCGTCTGGGGGCGGCTCTGACGGCGGCTCGGGCACGCCAACTGGCGATGGTGGCAGCACCGTTGTTCGTTCTTCGACACAATTTGCGCCCGTTGGCAGCGGCGCATCTCAATTTGTGGAGCGCCTCGACGCGGACGACGCAATCGGTGTTGCGCAGGACTTTATCGCCAGCGCGGCGCTTGAGAGTGGGGTTTATCTGCTGCCGATCACGCTGCGCTACGCCCGCGACGATGGCGCTTCTGCCACTGAGACGTTTAGCGCGACGGTCGTCGTCGTCGGGCTGCCCAAGCTGCAGGTGACGTTTGACAGCCCGCTGCCGACGCAAACCGAGGTCGGCAGCGCAATCCCGCTGGCGGTGACGTTCACCAACCGCGCCAGCAAAGCGCTGATGGTGGATCGAATCGCCGTCAGCGGCGAGGGCATCGAAGTGGTGGAGGGGGCGAGCACGCCCATCGGCCAGCTCAAGACCGACGAACAGACCAGCATCAACGCGGTGATCATCCCCAACGCCGAGGGCGAGTTCAGCGTCACCTTCAACATTCACTACATCGACGATCTCAACCGTCCGCAGGTCTTCCCGCTGACGTATCGCAGCCAAGCCGCCGCGCCGCCGGAGATCCCGCAGTTTCCGACAGAAGAGCCGCCAGTGGAGCAGCCGCCCACGCCCACCCCGCCCCCGCCTGATGACCTGCTGACGAAGCTGCTGCTTGGCTTCCTCGGCCTCGGAGAGTGACACGATGTTCGCCCAGCTTGCAACGTTGGCTGTTCACAACTTGATGCGCGCGCGCGCCCGCCTGCTGATGACCGCGGGCGGCGTGTTGATCGGCACAACGGCGGTGATCTTGCTGATTGCGCTCACGGTGGGGCTTCAGCGCAGTGCCGAGGCGCAGATCGGCGCGAACCAAGCCCTGACCGACATTCAGGTCTACCCGGGGTGGTCACCGCGACCGGACACACCGCTGCCGCAGCTGGACATCGAAGCCGTCCAGCAGTTTGCGCGCATCCCGGGGGTGGTGCTGGTTGTGCCTCAAGCCAGCCTGCGCAGCGGCGGTGAGATCAAGGTGGGCAAGCTCGTCGGTTTTGCACAAATCATCGGGATTGACCCGCGCCTGCTGCCTTACCTCGGCTTGAGCGTGCAAGAGGGCGTGAGCACGCTTGAACCCGGGCAGGTGCTCGTCGGCAGCCAAGCGGGCATGAACTTCTTCGACCCCAACAGCACCGAATGGCAGCCGACGCCGGTCAACCTGTTTACTGAACGCCCCCGGATGACGCTCTACAACAGCACCGGCACGCCGCGCACAGTGAACTTGCAGGTGGCGGGCGTGCTGGCCCCTAACCCATCCTTTGACTACATGATCATCATGCCCATCCGCGACGTAGTGGCCTACAACGAATGGGCGACGGGTGAACGCTTCGACCCAAAGAAGTTCCGCTTTGACAACGTGTTGGTGCGCGCGCGGGATCGTGAGGTGACGATGGACGTGATGAACGCCATCCGCGACATGGGCTACAACGTAGGCGGCATCGGCGACTACCTCAACGCCATCAATGGGTTCTTCTCCACGATGCGCGTCATGCTGGGCGGGGTAGGGGCTGTGGCGCTTTTGGTGGCGGCCTTTGGCGTTGCCAACACGATGACGATGGCCATCCTTGAGCGCACCCGTGAGATCGGCCTCATGAAGGCCGTCGGCGCGACCGATGGCAACATCCTCACCATCTTCCTTGTGGAGGCGGGCCTCGTGGGCTTCTTGGGCGGCTTATCCGGCGTTGGCGTGTCTTTGCTCTTGCAGCGGATCATCAACGAGGCCGTCTCGACACCGCCCCCAACCGATGGCTCGGGCATGGGGCCGGGCATGTTCCTCCCCGTCGACCTCAGCAACTTGCAGGGCGGCTTGGTCGTGATCGAGCCAGAGCTAATCGTGTTCGGGATGGCGCTGGCGACGGGCGTCGGGCTGCTGGCCGGGTTGTACCCCTCGCTGCGTGCGGCGCGCATGAACACCGTGACCGCGCTCAAAACGGAGTAACGCCCTGCTGGTGCAGCCGATCTGTGCGGCACTTGAGCAGGGTCTCTGACGCCGCTTGTCATGCCTGCGGTTTCGTCAAATCCTGCAAAAGTGGCTATAGTTGTGTCTAAATACGACACGACCTGCAGGCACGTTATGACCCGTCTCGAACATTTCTACTATGGTCAGCTCATTCACCACGGCCAGCCTAAAGGCGATGCTCGTGTGTTGGCGCGTTCCTCTGGCCTAACAGACAACCAGATCCAAGCGGCGCTGCAAGTGCCGCGCCCCACGCCCCTGCCGGATGCGCCCCGCTTAAGCTGGGCGCTCGTGCGCGGCAGCAAAGACGCCCCCTACGTGCTGGTGCACGCCCAGCAAACCCATCCCACCCACACGCTGTATCACTTCATCCTGATGAGCGGTGATGTGCCGCGTGCGGTTCAAGGCAACTTGCGCGGGTATCTGCCGCTGGTCGAATCGCGGATGCCTGTGTTCGAGATGCTGGGTGACGTCATGTCCCCGCTGACCTTGAACGTCGAGCCGCTGCCAGCCGCCAAACAGGCCGACGATCTGCTGGAACTGATGAGCCTGACCGGGAACAACACCCGCAAGTTGGAGCCGCTCATTGCGACCATCGTTAACGGGCGACCGCTCGTCGTGCGCAACGCCCCCCCGGACTTCAACCAGCGCATCAACTTCGTGCAAGGCCTTTTGACGACCCTGCCATCGTCAACCCGTTTTGGGGTGAGCTTCTGTTTTGAGTCTAAAGACCCTGAAAGCGCCCAAGTCGTGTTCACCGCTGCCCCCGTCGATGACCGCTTCACCGTGTTCGACTGGCAGACCAAAGAGGTGAGCAATGCGCCCACCAACGACTACGCGCGCTTCATCGTGAGCCAGCTCCGCCTCGACTGTGCGCTGGCCGTCCAACAGGCCGACCTGCTGACGCAGCCCGCCGGTTGGCGCTTCCGCAATGGGGATCGCCTTGCTGATGCGCTGGCGTATGCGTCCAACCGCAGCAAGGTTGATCAAGCTGTCAAGAACAACCTGCCCGTCTCCAACGAGGAAGTGGCGCGCATCCTGCGCGAAGACCCCACGCTGGATGAAGCCCTCCAAATCGAGTATGCCAGCCACCTGCTCAAATTTGCGCTGGCGCTGGATGAAATTCAGCATACGGGCGTGGCGGCGGCCCTTGCGGGGCGCATCCCTGCGTTGGCTAAGGCCTTGTTTGCCCAGCTCCGCGCTGCAACCGACAGCGGCAAAGCCGCGACCGTGTTCATGCTGCTGTCGTCATGGATGCGCAGCCCGAACGCGCCGCACACCGTGGAGTGGGTGGAGCTGTTCAACCGCGCTGCGCTGCTCCACTTGCGCGAGATCATCGCCAGCCGCAATGTGCCCGCGATCAAGGCGTTCGTGCAAGAGATCCACGACTTCCCTGAGCGCGGCCTGCTCCAACGCGCCTTGCCCAAGATCATCGATGTCACGCTGCCTTTCGCAGGCGAAGATGCCGACCTGCCTATCCTGCTGATGATGCTGGCGATGAGCGTTTTGGATCGTGGGCGCTTTCAAGCGCTGCTCACACAGCCCAACTTCACGCGCTACCTGCCGAAGGATATCAAGCACTTCTTGCAGATGCTGCCCGTGGGGGGCGCGCCGCCTCAGCCCGGGGCGCTCATGGCAGCGGTGGCCAGCATGCGGCCCGAAAGCCGCGATGAAGCGCTCATGCAGTTTGCCGACATGGCCTACAGCGCGGATCGTATCGATTTGATCGACACCGACGTGCTGCGCGAGATGGCGCGCATCAGCACGCTGCCCGTGGGCAAGCCCTACATCAACACCACGCTGAACATCGCCCGCGCCATCAGCGACGATCACCTGCCGCGCATGGCGGATCCCGCGCCGCGCTACGTGTTGAAGATGTTCGCCACGTCCTACCGCTACGACCTGCTGTTGAAGGCGATGGCCGAGCAAAGCCGCGACCTCTACGGCGGCGAGCGGCAGGTGGAGTACGTGCGCATGCTGCAAGAGGTGTTCAGCGATATTCACCTGCCGACGACCGACCTGCGCCAGATGCTGGTCAAAATCCGCGAGCACGGCGTTAAAGAGATCCCCTACTTGTGCATCATCTGCGGGGTGCTGCAAGCCTCAGGGTGGGCGTCTGACCTGCAAGAGTACGCTGACCTCGTCGCCAGCGAGCTGGTGGCCAACCCCATGTACTGTGAGGTGATCCACTTTGAAGCCCCGCTGGCCATCCTCAACTTCTACCTTGAGACGCGCAATACCAGCGGCATCCAGCAGATCGCGCGCCTCATGCCGCTCGTCACCAGCAGCAAGGATGACAAAGAGAGCTTGCTCGGCATCCGCGCGACCCACAACGCCCTGCGGCGCTATGAGCGCCTGCACGGGCTGGCGTTTGAGGTGCTGCGCCAATACGTGCGCATGGCCACGCCACGCGCTGCCCAGCGCATCATCGAGTACTACGGCCGTGAGTTGGGGCGTGAGGCGGGCGCAAAGCTCCAGCAGGCGTATGACTTCAGCGTGTTCTTGAATCGGATGCCTCTGCCGGATTACGCGCTCGCTGTCGAGATCACCGCTAACCTGCTCGAGGGGGCGCTGGCGGTTTACCTGCGCGAGAAGCCCACTACCACCAACATCCAAACGTTCTATGATTCGCTGCGGGTGCGCATGGATACCCTCACACGCGAAAAGCTCGGCACAGAGGTGCTGAACTTTGCGCGTCATGTGGTGAGCCTCGGACGGCAGGTTGGGTCTCGCACAACCAACACCGGTATGCTCAGCGCGTTGACGAGCGGCGCAGAGAACCCGCGCACGATTGTAGACCTCTTTCGCCTCGGCGGCGGTCAGATGCTGCGCGGCCAAGTGGTGCGCACCACGCTGAAGCCCAGCGCGCACATCACCCCCTTTGCGGAAGTCCCGCCGCAAGAGCTGTTTGACCGCATGGTGCTGGCCAACGCCGTGCTGCGCGCGCCGTTTGCCGTGTTCCCCAACGGCAAGGCGGTCACATGGACGGCGGCGGTCATCACCGATGAGTTGGAGAGCATGTTGAAGATGCTGCCAGACAACGTCGCCGAGGAGGTCAGTTTGCGCTTGGGCACAGCGTGGCAGCGCCTTGCCGAGTATCTGCCGTTGATGGTGAAGGATGTCGAAGCGGGCATCCTCGACCCTGACAATAAGACCGGCCGCAAGCTGGACAAACTCAGCGTTGTCCCGCGCAACACGATTGAGTTCTGCCGCTATCTGGCCGCGATGATGCAGTAAGACCACATACGAAGGAGAATCCCTCATGACCCACACCGAAGCGGACGTCTGGGCGTTCGTGGAGCGCCACCTGACCGCCATCTTTGAAGGCGATTGGCCCACGTATGAGGCCACTACCAGCCCCGATCTGTCGCTGTACGAGTGGTGGATCGTGCCGCACCGCCAAGACGGGCTGGCGTTTCACCAGTTCATGATTGAAAACCGCTGGACGGGCAAAGTGCGCGCCCAGCGCTTTGATCTGTTCGAGAAGCGCTGCCAGCTCTACGGCGACACCGCCATCGTCACCTACACGCTGCACCTTGCCCAAGCCACCGAGGAGGGCATCCGCCACCATACGCACAACGAGTCGCGCGTGCTGATCCACTTCCCCGACGGCTGGAAGGTCGTCCACGTCCACAAATCGCCTGCGGGCAGTGGCTGATTGCCTGCGTTGACATTTGCTCTATTTCCGACACAATCACTGCCATAATCACTGCTGAGGAGCCAACCATGACCACCCTTCATGGGTTTGAACTGCTGAAAGAAGCTGCCATCCCTGAAATTTCGTCGCGCGTGCGCTTGTTCCGCCACATCAAAACCGGCGCAGAGCTGCTCAGCGTTGAAAACGCCGATGAGAATAAGTCCTTTGGCGTGGCGCTGCAAACCCCCGCCCCCGACGATACCGGCCTGCCCCACATTCTGGAACACGCCGTCCTCGCAGGCAGCCAAAAGTACCCGCTCAAAGAACCTTTCGGGGAACTCATCAAGACCTCGCTGGCCAGCTTCATCAACGCCATCACCTTCCCTGATATGACGATTTACCCCGTCGCCAGCACCAACACCCAAGACTTCTACAACCTGATCGACGTGTATTTGGATGCGGTGTTCTTCCCGCTCATTGAGGAGCGTACTTTCCAACAAGAGGGCTGGCACTATGAACTCGCGCCGGATGGCAAAGGGCTGATCTACAACGGCATCGTCTTCAACGAGATGAAGGGCTATTACTCGTCGCCTGAAATCTTGATGCAGTCGCTCGTCCCGGCCAAGTTGATGCCCGACACGCCCTACGCCCACGAGAGCGGCGGCGACCCAGCCCACATCCCCGACCTGACCTATGAGCAGTTCCGCCAGTTCCACGCGACGTACTATCAGCCGTCGAATGCGCGCTTCTTCTTCTATGGTGACGACGACCCTGAAGAACGCCTCCGCCGCATCGACGCGGTCATCAGCCGGTTTGAGGCGCGCCCTGTGTCGAACCCGTTCGGCTTGCAGCCGCGCTTCAACGCGCCTCAGACGATCATCAAGCCCGTAGACGCAGGCGACAGCCCCGAATCGGCGCTCAAAGCCCTCATCACGGTGAATTGGCTGCTGGGGGATGTCACCAACACGCGCGAGTTGATGGCGCTCACGCTGTTGAACAACATCCTCATCGGCACGCCCGCCGCGCCCTTGACTGTGGCCCTGCTGGAGAGCGGCCTCGGCGAAGACCTGACGGGCGACGGCCTCAGCCCCTACAGCCGTGAAGCTCTGTTCAGCGTGGGCATGAAAGGCGTCGAGCCGGACGATGCGCCCGCCGTGGAAGAACTCATCCTTGAGACGCTGGCCCGCCTTGCGGGCGAAGGCATCCACCCGGACACGATCACAGCGGCCATCAACACGGTGGAGTTTGAGCTGCGCGAGCGCAACACGGGCCGCCTGCCGCGCGGTCTGGCGGTGTTCATGGGCATGCTGCCGGTGTGGATGCACGGCGGCGACCCCGTTCAGGCGCTGGCTTTCGAAGCTGACCTGAACGCCGTCAAAGCGGCCTATGCCGCTAACCCGCGCTTTTTTGAGGGCTTGATCGAGCGCTACCTGCTGAATAACCCGCATCGCGTCACCCTCATCTTGCAGCCCGATGCCAACGTCCGCGCTCAACGCGAGGCCGCCGAGCGTCAGCGCCTTGAGGAGGTTAACCGCGCGCTGACTGACGCCGACCGCGCCCAGATCGCCGAGCAGGTGGCCGCGCTCAAGGCGTATCAAGCCGCACAAGACAGCCCAGAGAAACTCGCGCTGCTGCCCACGCTCAAGCTCAGCGATATTGACCGCAAGATCAAAACGATCCCGACGGAACACATCGACCTTGACGGCGTGCCGCTGCTCTACCACAACCTCGACACCAACGGCGTCATCTACCTCGACCTTGCGTTTGACTTGCGCGGTCTGCCGCCTCACCTCGTCCCGTTTGTGAGCTTGTTCAGCAAAGCGCTGACCGAGCTGGGGACGGAGGCGCAGGACTTCATCACCTTTCAGAACCGCATCGGGGCACACACCGGCGGGATCAACGCGGGCGAGGCGGCCTATTTGCACCTGACCACGCGGGAGCCGATCATCAAGCTCATGGTGCGGGCGAAGGCCATGCGCCACAAGGCCGACGATCTGCTGGCGATCTTGCGCGATGTGCTGCTCAACATCAACTTCGACCACCGCGAGCGCTTCCGCCAGATGATCCTTGAGGAGAAGGCGCAGTTTGAGTCCTACTTGGGCGTGTATGGCCAGCGCATCGCTGGGCTGCGCCTGCGCGGCCAGTTCGACCTCAGCGGTTGGTTCACCGAGCAGACCAGCGGCATTGCTCAGTTGTTCTTCCTGCGCGAGATGGCCAAGCGCCTTGAAACCGACTGGTACAGCATCCTTGCGACGTTCAACACTATCCGCGACTACGTGATGAACCGCGCGGCGCTCATCGTCAACTTGACCACTGACCACACGATCCTTGATGAGCTGCTGCCGCGCCTGCGCGGGTTCGTGGCCGGGCTGCCCACACGCTCGCTCGAAACGCAAGCGTGGCCCTATGAGCCGACGCCGCGCCATGAGGGCCTAGCCGTTGTGACGCAGGTGAACTTCGTTGGCAAGGGCGCCAACTTCTTCGACCTCGGCTATCAGCTCCACGGCTCTCATTTTGTGATCCTCAACCATTTCAACATGGACTACATGTTCAGCCGGATTCGCTTGCAGGGGGGCGCTTATGGCGGCTCGCTCAGCTTGAACCCGATTACAGGGGTGGGGACGTTCCTTTCATGGCAGGATCCCAACATTCGCCGCACGCTCGACGCTTACGACGCGGCTGGCGCATACCTGAAATCGTTGGAACTCTCGCCGACGGAATTGGAACGCGCTCAGCTCGGCACGTTTGGCACGCTGGATGCCTACCTGCTGCCAGACGCGAAGGGCATGTCTGCGCTGGTGAATCACTTGGTCGGCAACACGGACGAGCTGCGCCAGCAGCGCCGCGATGAGGTGTTCAGCACCACGCTGGCGGATTTCCGTCGCTTCGGCGAGGTGTTGGAAGCCGTCGCGCGCGAAGGCGCGGTGGTGGTCGTCAGCAGCGAGGATCGCCTCAAGCAGGCCAACGTCGAGCTTGATCCGCCGCTGGCGATCACGAAGGTGCAGTAGGGGCGAGGCATGCC
>JBDNCV010000079.1:0-16838 GCA_046719465.1 Anaerolinea sp. | reverse complement strand
GCTCAAAAGTGTGGGGCGAATGCCCCCTTCTCCCGCTGGAGAAGGGGGTTGGGGGATGAGGCCTCTCACCGACGAGGCACGCCTTGCCCCTATTCGCCCTTCGGTACGCACTTCTCCAAAGGGGGATGAGACCTGAGCACCATCATTCTGGGAGCGCTTGATGAGTCACCCTTGACAACTAAACCGTCCAGACGGTATAGTATTGATATGAGCAAAGCACAAGACAAACGCGAACATATCTTGGCGACAGCGGTCAAGCTGGTGTTGGAGCAAAGCGTCGGCCAGCTCACGTTGGACGCTGTGGCGGCCGCGGCGGGCGTTAGCAAGGGTGGTCTGCTCTATCACTTTGCTAGCAAAGAGCAGTTGATCGGCGCGATGTTAGAGCACTACATGCAAGCTTTCTTGCGCCGTGTAGACGCCCACATGGCAGCAGACACCGAGCCGCGCGGGCGCTTCTTGCGCGCCTTCGTGCTGGCGACGCTGGAGGAGGAACCGCAGGAAACCGGCATCGTGGCCGCCGCCATCAGCGCGCTCGCTTATCATCCAACGCTGCTTGATCAACTGCGGGCGTACTATGCGCAGTTTCACAAACGCGCCAGCGAAGATGGCGTCAGCGCAGATGTGGCGCAGGTCGTCATGCTGGCAATGGACGGTTGGTGGTACGCGCGCATGTTCGGCAACTATCCCCAGTTGGACGGGGCGGCGCTGCAAGCGTGGCTGTTCCGAGTGATTGCGCAAGGAGAGTGAGACAATGGTGATGTGGGACTATGTGGTGAAGGCTGGCTCGGCGTGGTTTGCGGGGTTCTTCCCATTGGCGGAAATCTACGTGGCGATCCCGTTTGCGATGTCGATTGGGCTGGATGCGGTGAGCGCGGCGCTGTGGGCGGCCTTGGGCAACATCACGCCAATTATCTTGATGAGCCTGCTTTACGACCGGCTCACGCGGGTGGCATGGCTGCGCGAACGGCTGGAGCGCATGGTCTCGGAGCGGTTTGCGAAGGCCGTCAACCGCTACGGCACGGGGATCATCCTGCTCATCACGCCGTGGATTGGCGTGTGGATCGTCGCGGTGACGGCGCGCGTGATGGGGATGCGCCACACCCGCTTGATCGCTGCCGCGTCGCTCAGCGTGACGCTGTATGCGGTGGCGCTGGCGGTTATGCTGCAAACTGGGGCGGCGCTCTTGACGCCCACAAATTGAGACCTCGTCTCAATTGTTACGAATTTGTTGACACATTCTGCAAAACCGCATACATTCTGCGCAATCGCTCCGCCGGTGGTGGGGCGATTGCTGCATCTGCGGCGTCCTTCTTCGTCCGATAAGAGTGGTTTTGTAGGAGTGGTTACGATGTGCTCACGAGATGTTGCCCATGCAGTACGCGCTCGCATTGACAAGGACGGCCTGCCTAACCTAAGCCGACGGGGGTTCCTGCGGCTGGGCGGGCTGACGGCGGCGGGCGCAGCCGTTGCATCCCTCAGCACGAGCGCGGTCTTGGCGCGTGCCAGCCAGCACAGCGGCGAGGTGATCGACCTCTCGCACGTGTTCGGGACGCAGATTCCGACCTACCTGCCCAATGAAAAACCGCAGCGCTCCAACTTTGTGACAGTAGAAAACGACGGCTTCTTCATCCAGAACTGGGCTTTTGGCGAACATGCCGGCACGCATGTAGATATCCCTGCGCACTTCATCGCCGACGCGGTGACGGTCGATAACTTCCCGGTGACGGGGTTGGTTGGCCCGGCGGTAGTGATCGACATCAGCGCTAAAGCTGCCATGATGGACGACGCCACGCTTGACGTTGAGGACATCGAAGCGTGGGAGGCCGCCAACGGGCGCATCCCTGACGGCGCGTTCGTGCTGATGCACAGCGGCTGGGATGCGCGCTGGCCAGATCAAGAGACGTTCCGCAATGCGGACGCTGACGGCGTGCAGCATTACCCGGGCTTCAGCGCAGAGGCAGCTACCTTCCTCGTCGAACAGCGCAGCATCCACGGCATCGGCGTGGACACGCTCAGCCTAGACATCGGCGCGTCGGCCACCTTTGACGTGCATTACATCATCCTCGGCGCGGGCTTGATTGGGGTCGAGTGCGTGGCCAACCTCAGCGCGATCAAGGACAAGGCCGCGACGGTCGTCGTGGGCGTGCCGCGCTGGGAGGGCGGCAGCGGCGGCCCAGCGCGCGTGATCGCGCTTGTGTAGTAGGCCGCATCGTGCACAACTGATACTGAACGCCGGACGCTGAAGCATCCGGCTGCAACACGCCCCCTTCAGGGGGCTTCAGCCCCCGCGCTAGCCAGAGGCTGCAGCCTCTGGCACGCTACCGCGCTCTGCTGCGGCTTAGACACCCCCTCCGTCAATATCCCTCGTCCTTGCGCACCACGTTGAGCAGGGGCTTCTTCTCCAAAAAGCGCGTCAGATTCTCAATGAAGATGGCCGCAGCCTTCTCGTGATAACCGACCGAGTTGCCCGCGGTGTGGGGGCTGATGATGACGTTGTCCATCGCCCACAGCGGGCTTTCCGCAGGGAGCGGCTCCGTCTCGAACACGTCGAGCGCCGCCCCAGCGATCTGCTTGCTGCGCAGCGCGTCGATGAGGGCTGCTTCATCCACCAGCGGGCCGCGCGCGATGTTGATGAGGATGCTGCTGGGCTTCATCGCGCTCAGCACCTCCGCACTGACGCAGTGGTACGTCTCTTGGGTGAGCGGCGCAGTGACCACCAACCAATCGCATTCCTTGGCCATAAGCGCCAGCGCCGCGGGAGGGTACAACCGATCCGGAATTTCACCCGTGGGGTCGCCCATCGCGCCGCCGGTGTATTCGTCGCCGCTTTCGGCAGGGCGCTTGGGGTCGCGCTTCGTGGCCAGCACGCGCACGCCCAAAGCCGCCGCCACCCGCGCCAGTTCGCGCGCAATCGTGCCATACCCCACAATCCCCAGCACGCGCCCGCGCACGTCTGGCGGGCGATAGAGGTCGTGCGGGCGCTCTGGCCAATGCGCCTTTTGTTGATCGCGGATCATGCGCGGCAGTTGGTAGTGGAACGCCAGCATCATCATCAAACAGTAGTTGGCGATGGTCTCCGCATGGACGCCGCTGGCCGTCGTCAGGGTGACCTCTTTAACCTGCACGATGGGCTGCGTCAGGATGCCGTCGACGCCGGCGTAGTTGAGCTGCACCCACCGCAGCTGAGGGGCTTGCTCTGGCAGCGGAAAGTCGCGCACGGTGTAGAGGATGTCGGCAGTGGTGTAGGCCTCTGGGGGGACTTTCCCCGGGGGGAACTGGCGCACGTTAAGCCGCGGCGAGACAGCACGAATTTGCTCGAGAATCTGCTCGGAGAAGTCCATCGCCAGCACGACATTGTAGACACGTTCGGACATGGGGTATCGGCTCCTTGAGGCAGGCCACAGACACACAGCATAGCGCATCGGCGGTGTCGGTGTTAGATTTACATATCGAATTGTAACCAAACACACAGCAAAGGAGCCGTCAATGGGCTTATTGGACGGGAAAGTCGCCCTTATTTTTGGGTTGGCAAACAAGGACAGCATCGCGTGGGGTGTCACCAAAGCGCTGCACGGCGCGGGCGCGCAAATCGGCATCTGCTACGCGGGCGAAGCGCTGAAGAAGCGCGTCCTGCCGCTGGCGGAGGAAATCGGCTGTGATTTTGTGGTCGAATGCGATGTGCAGAGCGACGCCATGCTGGATGACGTGTTCAGCAAGGCGCAGGCGCGCTTCGGCAAGCTCAACGTGCTGGTGCACAGCGTCGCCTATGCTAAGCGCGAAGACCTCGGCGGGCGGATGGTAGACGTCTCGCGGGATGGCTTCGCCATGGCGATGGACATCAGCGCTTACAGTTTGATCGCCATGACCAAACGCGCCGAGCCGCTCATGACCGAAGGCGGCAGCATCATGAGCATGACGTACTTCGCCGCTGAGAAGTACATCCCCGACTACAACGCGATGGCCGTGGCCAAAGCCGCGCTGGAACTCATCACCAAGTACCTCGCGGTGGACTTGGGGCCGAAGGGCATCCGCGTGAACGCCATCAGCGCCGGGCCGATCAAGACGCTGGCCGCAGCCGGTATCCCGGGCTTCCGCGACCTGCTGCGGCACTTCGACGATGTGGCCCCGCTGCGGAGCCGCGTCACCCCGGACGACGTGGGGCAAGCCGCGCTGTTCCTCGCCAGCGACATGAGCAAGATGATCACCGGCGAGATCATGCACGTTGACAGCGGCTACAACGTCCTCGGTTTGACCGTGCCGCGCGAGGAGCTGAAGGCCTAGCGCCGGACGCGGCCGAGCGCGTCCCGACGGTAGGGACAAGGCTTGCCCTGTCCGCTGAACTTCAGCCTCTGGTGCTTCCACTCAAGAGAGCGTCTGAATCGCTGGTGATGGCCCTGCTCCCCTGCACCTCACCCCTTGTGCTAGGCGCTACCCACATCGTGCAAGACGGACGTTGAACGCCGGATGCTTTAGCATCCGGCTGCAACATGCCCCCTGAAGGGGGCTTTAGCCCCCGCGCGCCCGCCAGAGGCTTGAGCCTCTGGCGCACGGCCACCTTCTGTTGCGGCTTAGACACTCCCCCACTCAACTTGCTCTTTTCTACCCTAGGAGGCTGCGCTATAATTTCAACTATGTGGAGAGGTGCTAGAGTGGTTGAATAGGCCTGTCTCGAAAACAGGTATAGTCGCAAGGCTATCGTGGGTTCGAATCCCACCTTCTCCGTCAAGTTGACCCACAGTGCACAGCTGTTGGGTTTTTTTCATGCCAGCGAGGACGACACGATGCCCCAGACCATTGCTGTTTTTGGCAGCGCCCAACTTCCCCCTGATGACCCCGTGATCGAGTGCACCTATCGCGTGGGGTATGCGCTGGCACAGGCTGGCTATCAGGTCATGACGGGCGGCTATGGCGGCGTGATGGAGGCGGCGAGCCGCGGCGCGCACGACGCGGGCGGCCACGTTATCGGCGTGACAGTCCCCTATGTCCAGCTCATCAACGAGCGGGTCGTCAACCCCTATGTGGCGGAGGAAATCCGCAAAGAGACCTACCACGACCGCTTGTTCTACCTCGCGCAGAAGCCTAACGGCTACGTGGTGATGCCCGGCGGCGTGGGCACAGCGCAAGAACTGATCGAGGTGTGGCAGCTCCTGCGCCTCAAGACGATCCCGCTGCGCCCGCTGGTGTGCTACGGCGAGTTCTGGCGGCCTGTCGTCAACACGCTGATTGAGTCGCCGTATGTGCCGCCGACTGAGGTTCCGCTGGTGCACTTTGCTGATACCCCTGAGGATGTGGTGGCGTTTCTCACCCGCTGGAGCCACGAGGACTAAATCAATGGACGTGCCCCGTTTGATTCACCTGCGCGCGCAAAAGGACGCCTTCTTCAAGCATCACCCCCAGTCGCCGCTCTCAGCGGCGCAGAAGGCCGCCTTCACCGGCCTGAGCTACTACCCACCGATGCCCAACCTCGACTTGACGGTGACCGTCACGCCGTTTGAGCAGCAGGACGACGTACAAATCCAGACGACAACCGGCGAAACGCGCTGGTATCGGCGCTATGGCGAGTTCCGCTTTAGCGTGGATGGGCAAGAGGCGCGCCTAACGATCTATCAGGCCCCGCATGGGTGGTTTTTGCCGTTCGTGGATGCGTCCGCCGGGGAGGAGACGTACCCCGCCGGGCGCTATCTGGAGCCGGTTCCGCTGCCGGATGGCCGCTTTGAGGTGGACTTCAACCAAGCCTACAACCCCTACTGCGCCTATAGCGACCACTGGAGCTGCCCCATCACGCCGCCTGAGAATCGCTTGAGCGTCGCCATACGCGCTGGCGAGAAGCTCCCGGGCGCGTGGGTTGACGCCGAAAGCTAAGAGTTTCATCCAAGTAAAGGTGAATGTCTGCTGCCATCTTAACTGACCTTGTGCAGTCGCCCGTAAAATCACAGGGGTGACGCCCCAGAAGCAAAAGAGGGCGCGGGGTGCGCCCTCTGATGGCGTGGCTGCGTTAGCGAATGAGCAACCCAAACGGCAGTTACCGACGGCGCGCATCAGTAACTGCCTTTTATCACTCATCTTGTGATGGCGAAAATCGCACAGATAGACTCAAAAGGCAAGACGATAAATAGGTTGAGGGTCGGGCTTGCCGCGCAGGTTGGCGACGAACGGTTGAATAGGCAAGCTTTGTGGGTTGATGTGGTCTGCCGCCTGCTGGCTGAGGTAGATTTCGTTCATGCCCAGCGTGCTGAGGCGCTGGGCGGTGTTCACCGCATCGCCGATGACCGTTTCCTCAACATGTGCGCCCACCGCGCCAAGCTGGCTGACGGCAACTCTGCCGTAGTCGATGCCGATCCCGACAGGCGGCTGATGCGGCAGGGCTTTGAGGTCGCGCATGATGTCTCGGGCGGCGGCCACTGCGCGACGAATGCCGCAGTCGTCGGCGCTGCGTTCAGGGAACACTGCCAACACCCCATCACCCAAGAACTTGTCCACTTCACCGCCATGTTGATACACATGACGCGCGACGATCTGCATATAGGGGTTGATAACCTTTTCGACCAGATCGCGCACGGGCATGCGCTGCGCAAGGCCAGTGAAGTCGCGCAGGTCGCTGAACAAGATGGCCATGTTCTTCTCTCGGAGCGTCGTGTGGTTGCGATCTGACGAAAGTGACTCTAGGGCGTTGTAGAGGCCTTCTTTGATGATCGTTTTCAACTCACCTTGAATGATGGCCGCCATGCGCGAATCACGCTCCTGCATCGTGTTCACCATCAAACGCCCGATGCTGTTGCTGATGAGGCGAACGTGGGTTTGAGGGCGGTAGTTCATCTCCTCAGCCAGCGCGGCCTGATCGTTGACCTCACGACAGAGCCACTCATAGATGATCGACACCATCTGACGGTCGAACGTCCACACGCCGCGGAACACGCGCAGGTGGTCGGGGTTGCTGTAGTGGGTGAGTTCTTCGGTGGCCAGCGCGCTCAAATACTCGCCACCATACGACACGACAAACCACTCTTTGGAGAGTTGGTGGCTGGGTTGAAGCGGCACATAGGTTAGGTTTGGAATTTCGGGCACGGCTGCATCTGGCACGCCGAACACGTACACATGGCGCGCCTGCTTAGCCAGCTGCTGGTAGCGCTTGAGCTGGGTCAAAAAGCGGCTGAAGCGCTGAAACCCGCTGAAGATCGTGGTGTGTGCGCCGTCCGCAAGCGTGGCGTTCTCGATCTCATAGCTGATGAGGGTCATTGTTTTGCGGTGGTTGAGCAGTACGCTCTGGTTCATAACGCGCTCAACAAGGCGGTAAACGGAGAAGTTAGGATCAATGGCAAACTGATTGAGGGCTTTGGTGCTCATGTGACGAGTGCTCCCAGAGGGCATAGCGTAACGCTCATTAAATACAATTTATCAACAAATACAATCTGTATAACTCGATATCTTAATGGTATCAGCGGTATTTTAAGAAAGCTAAAGCCTCAGGTGAGTAGTCGCTCACGAAAGACAGCAGCAAACCGCACAGTTTGCTGCTGTCTGGGGCCTTATATGAGCGGGTGGTTAGCTCAAGTGCGCGTCGAGGAAGTAGATGTGCTTGTCCACTTCGCGGACGATCTCAGTGAATAGGTCAGAGGTGGCCATGTCGCCGGCCTCGGCTGACGTGTCGATGGCCTTGCGCGTGCTGGTGGCGTAGTGGCCGAGCCGTTCCACGACAGCTTTGATGGCCGCGTCGGTTTGAATGGCCTCATCGCTGAACTCGGGCAGGCGGCTGTTGGCAGCGGCCATGCGCGCTGTGCCCTGCGCCACCCCGCCCAGCGCCGTCACACGCTCCGCGAGGCTGTCCACACCCATGAGGATGTTCGCCGCGATGGTGTCGAACAGCTCGTGCACGGCGATGAAGTTCATGCCCTTCACGTTCCAGTGGGCTTGTTTCACTTGGCTGTAGAGGTCGAAGGCGTCGGCCAGCTGCTGGTTGAGCAGCTCGATCATCTGCACGCGCGCGTCCCCGTCCAACTCGACATGGGACATGCCTACCTGAATGTTCTTGCTCATGAGAAATCACTCCTGTGTAGGTGTTCACTGTGCCACAGTAGCACAGCCAGTCGAAATTCAGATGAGTGTGGCGCTAGAATTGTGTTTAATTCGTCTTACTAAGGAACGGCTATGAGCAGAAGCGTCATCGTCACTGGGGCCAACTCTGGCATTGGGCTGGCAACAGCCCGTCACTTGTCAGCGGCGGGGTGGCAAGTACTCGGCGTGGGGTTGGGCCGCGCCCCTGAGGAGTCGTTCGCCTTTCACAGCGTTGACTTAACGCAGCCCGAGGCGGCGGAGGCGCTGGCGGCATCTGTCGAGCGGCTGGATGCGCTGGTGAACTGCGCGGGGGTGAACCTGCCCGGCGTGGTCGAAGGGCTGACAGTCGAGAGGCTGCGCCAGCAGATGGCCGTTAACGTGGAAGCGCCGCTGCGCCTGATTCAAGCGTGCCTGCCGCGGCTGCGGGCGGCGCACGGGCGCATCGTCAACGTAAGCAGCGTCATGGGCGAGGTGGCCATGCCCACGCTCGGCGCGTACAGCATGAGCAAGCACGCGCTGGAAGCGATGAGCGACGCGCTGCGCTTGGAGCTGGCGGGGCAAGGCGTAAGCGTCTGTGTGGTGCAGATGGGCGCGATCCGCACGCCGATGACCGCTACCATGCAAGAGGCGCTCGACCACGCAGAGGCTGCTCATGCCCCCGTCGTGCGAGCGCTCTACGCGCCGCTCTACGCGCGGATGCGGGCCAGCCTCGCCCAGCAGGCCGCCAGCGCCATCCCGCCGGAACGGGTGGCGGCGGTCATTGGGCAAGCGTTGGAAGCGCGTCGCCCGCGCCCGCGCTACCGCGTAGGTGCAGCCGCGGCGGGGCTGTCGCTCATGCGCCGCCTCGCGCCGGAACCTATTGGGGATATCATCCTGCGGCGAGCGTTAAGGCTGTTTTAACAATTATCCCACTTGTGAGCGATTTTTTCCCCACTTATTCCAACATTGGGAAAAATTTGGGAAAAATTGTGAAATCACCATCGTCAGATGCGCTTTGGATATCCCAAATTGCCCACGCTGCTAGAAGGGTGTGTCGATGTTTGGACGCTTCGGCAGCAGATCCGGCGGGGGCGATTTGTAGCCGTCGTCGTCCTCATCATCGAGACCCTCATCAGATTCGTCCTCGTCGGCGTGTGGATCGAGCTGGATGATCTTCAACTCGGCGGCATCGAGCAGGCTGCGGCAGTAATCGGACAGCGCGCGGCCGCGCGCATACAGCGCCACCGTCTCGTCAAGGGTCAGCGCGCCGCTGTTCAGCCGGGCCACAATCTCCTCGAGCTGGGCGTAGGCTTGTTCGTAGGTGAGGGGGTTACTCATAGCTGGCTCCTTCAATGATGGCGGTCAGGCGGCCATCTTGCACGCGAATCGACACTTGACGGTTGTTGTTGGCCAGCGCATCGGCCACACGGCGCACGATCTGGCCTTGTTCGTTGGTGACGACGGCATAGCCCCGCTGGAGCATGGCCGTCAGGTCGTTCATCATCAGCAGCTCATGGCGCGCGTTGAGCCGCTCGCGCTGGATGTCGAGGTAGTGGCGCACCGCGCGCTCCATCTGCTGGGCGAGGTCGTCCACACGGCGGCGTTGATCGTCGATGACGCGCTGTGGGGCGTGCCGTTGCAGCGTGTCGGCGGCGCGCTCAAGGCCAGCGCGGCGCGCTGCGATCTGATCGTGCGCCAGCTGGGTCAACCACTGTTGATAATCCTTCACCTGTTGGCGAAGCTGCTGAACGTCCGGCGTGAGCAGCTCGGCGGCGGCGCTGGGGGTGGGGGCGCGCACGTCAGCGGCGTAATCGACCAGCGTCGTGTCGATCTCGTGCCCCACGCCCGTGATGACGGGCACAGGGCAAGCCGCCACGGCGCGCACAACGCGCTCATCGTTGAAGCACCATAAATCCTCTACGCTGCCACCGCCGCGGCACACCAACACCACATCCACCGGCACGCGGTAGAAGCGCCGAATCGCGCGCACGATCTGCGGCGGCGCGTCTGCCCCTTGAACGCTCGTCGGGCTGACGATGAGCCGCGCCAGCGGGAAGCGCCGCGCGAACACGTTGCGCACGTCTTGAAAAGCGGCTGTTGTAGGTGAAGTCACCACGCCCACGCGCAGCGGGAAGCTCGGCAGCGGGCGCTTGCGCGCCGAGTCGAACAGCCCTTCAGCGTGAAGCTTGGCCTTGAGCCGCTCGAGCTGTTCGAGCAGCGCGCCGCGGCTGCTGACAACTTCGAAGCGGTCGATAATCAGGCTGTACGTCCCGCGCGGGGCATAGACGTCCACGCGGCCGTGCGCCTCAATGGTAAGGCCGTCTTTCAACTGGTGCGCGTTGGGCAAGGGGCGAAAAATGGCACACGAGATGACCGCCTGCTCATCCTTGAGTTGGAAATAGCGATAGCCCTTGCCCGCGGGCGGCCGATACCCGCTCACCTCGCCGGTGATCCACACGTCGGACAGCACGGGATCGTTGATGACGAGCTGGTTCAAGTGCGCGGTGATTTGTGAGACGGTCAGGCTTTGCATGTTCATCCCTCCAGCAGCAGCGCTTGCCCATGCGTAAGCCGCAGGGTGAGGCCGCCCGCCTGCACGTGGAAGGTCGTCCCGCTCAGGCAGTCGGTCAAGGCTGCGCCGTCAGCAAAGCCCCCATGCCAAAGCGGGATCGTCACCTCCGCGTCGGCCCCGCGATGCCCAACGAACACCAGCCGCTGCGCCGCGCTCTGGCGCAGGAAGGCCAGCGTGTCGCCCTCCGCGTGCAGCAGTTGATACCCGCCCGATTGCAGCGCGTCGTGCTGACGGCGCAGCCCCACCCATGCGCGCGTGAAGGCCAACAGGTCGTGATCCCACTCGGCCTCATCCCACGGCATACAGCGGCGGTTGTCAGGGTCTTTGCCGCCGTCCATGCCGATCTCGTCGCCGTAGTATAAGCACGGCACGCCCGGGAAGCACATCAGCAGCGCCGTGCCGAGCTTGACGAGGGCCTTATCGCCTTTGACGACGCGCAAGATGCGGGTGATGTCGTGGCTGCCGATTTGGTTGAACTGCTGAAGCGCGATCACATAGGGAACCGCGCCCATGAAGCGGCGATACTGCTCAGCAAGCGCTTCCGTCGGCAGCAGGGTCGGATCGCCGAAGGGTTTGCCATCGGCCACGCCGATGTCCTCCCCGCCCAGCCAGCGGCGCGTGGGCGTGTTGAACCCTTGATAGTTCATGGCCGCGTCCAGCTCGGTTCCCTGCGTGTGCGGGGTGGCATCTTGGAAGTACTCGCCCATGAGGTAGACATCGGGGTTGTCGGCTTTGGCGTAGGGGCGCATCTCGCGCCAGACCTCATGATCGAGTTGATCCTCGCGCAGGTTGCCGGTCATGTTGGCCACGTCGAGCCGCCACCCGTCGATGCGATAGGGCGCGGCCAACCAGCGGCGGATGGCGCTGTCAGGGGCGCGGTACATCGCATCGCGCAGCTTTTGGCTGGTGTAGTTGAGTTTGATGAGGGAAGACACGCCGAGCCACGTCTCGAAGTGCTGGCCATCAGGGGTGCGCTTGAAGAACTCGGCATAGGGCGAATCGGGGTTGGCCAGCGCGTCCTCGTACCAGTAGTGGCGCTCGCCGATGTGGTTGGGCGTGATGTCCAGCATCAGGCGCATGGCGTGCTCGTCCAGCGCGGCGCGCAGCTCGGCGAGCGCTTGGTTGCCGCCGAGGTGCGGGTCAACCTCATTAAAGTCGTTGATGTCGTAGCGGTGATTGCTGGACGACTTGAAGATCGGCGTCATGTAGAGGCCGTTCACGCCCAGCGCGACGAGGTGGCTTAGCTTCATGCGGATGCCGGGAAGGTCGCCGTTGGCAAAGTCGATGCTGCGCCCCTTCTCCCACGGGATGGGCAGCTCGCCCCATGCGATCCGCCGCGTGACGGCCCCTTCGCGCTCCCATTCACCGTCTTGCACGTCCAGCGAGGGGTCGCCGTTGTAGAAGCGATCAGGGAAGATCTGATAGAACACCGTCTGCCGCACCCAATGCGGCGCTTGATAGTTGGCGAGGATGGCGAAGTCATAGGCGAGGGGGTGATCGGCACGGCTGGCCCCCTGCGTGCTGTAGTAGAACGCGCCGTCCGACGAGATGAGCTTGAAGCTGTACTCAGTCCGCGGCTGGTGAATCGTCCAGTCGAGCGTCCACAGCGTGAAAGGCGCGTCGGCGGCCTGCGGGCGCATCTCAAGGTGGCGGAATTCGCCATCTTCTAACAGACGACAGAACACCCCGCTGACGGGCGCATCTGACGGGACGCGAATCGCAATCGTGACCGTCTCACCCAGCGCGGGGTAGGGGCTGCTGATGTAGGTGTTAGATCCGTCGTGGTGGACGGCGCGCGTCCAGTCGGGCGCTAAGACCATGTAAAAGCTCTCCTCGAGATCATTGTACACCGACAAGGGTGTGAGTTAGCGTGTAGGTGATGACTGTGTGAACGGCCATGGTGTGCATGAGCGTTGTGTCAGGCACATGGTGGCGGCTGCGCATAGTGTGTGGTTTTGTGGAAGTGTAGGGGCGACGCGCCGCGTCGCACCCCCTACCCACCCGCCTTCACCGCTTGATCGCCGTAGACCTTGATCTGCTGCTCGGGGCGGCGTTGATACAGCCACGTGAGATAGGCCAGCCGCTGGCGGATGTCCTCGGTCAGGTGGTGCGGTTGGAAGCGCCAGCCCCAGTTGCCGCCCTGCTTGCCCGGGGTGTTCATGCGGCCCGTGCTGTCCCAACTCATCAGGTCTTGAAGCGGGATCACCGCGGTGTGGGCGGGGCTGGCCAGCGCCATGCGGATCAAGTCCCACGCGATGTCGCGCACCTCGCGCCCCATGTACTCCGCCAGCAAGCGGCGCGCGCCCTCATCCGCTTCTTCTTCCCACCAGCCAACGGTGGTGTTGTTGTCGTGCGTGCCAGTGTAAACGACGGCGTTCATCGGGTGTGCATGGGGCAGGAAGCTGTTGGTGGGGTCGCTCCACGCGAATTGCAGCACCTTCATCCCCGGCAGGCCGAAGCCGTCGCGCAGCGCCTCCACGCCCGGGGTGATGACGCCGAGGTCTTCCGCGATGATCGGCAGCTCGCCTAGCGCAGCTTTCACCACGTGGAACAGGTCGGCGTTGGGGCCGGGAACCCACTGGCCTTTGATTGCCGTTGCTTCGGTCGCGGGGATCTCCCAGTAGGCCTCAAACCCGCGGAAGTGATCGACACGGATGTAGTCGAACAGCGTGAGCGAGGCCTTGAAGCGGGCGATCCACCACGCATAGCCCTTGTCTTTCATCACGTCCCAGCGATAGAGCGGGTTGCCCCAGCGCTGGCCGGTCGGGCTGAAGTAATCCGGCGGGACGCCCGCAATCACGGTTGGGTTGCCGTCAGGCTGCAAGTAGTAATCATCTTGGTTGGCCCACACGTCGGCGCTGTCGTGGGCGACAAAGATCGGAATATCGCCGAAGAAGCGCACGCCCTTGTGGTTGGCGTAGTACTTCAGGGCGTACCACTGTTGGAAGAAGAGCCACTGACGGAAGCGCTGCTCGTTGATCTCGTCGGCGTACTGCTGGCGGGCGGCAGTCAGCGCGTCGGCGTCATAGCGCACCAGCGCCGCATCCCATTCCACCCACGGGCGGCCCCCGTTGGCCTGCTTGAGCGCGACAAACAGCGCGAAGTCCTCCAGCCAGTAGGCGCTGTCGGCGCACCAACTGGCGAAGGCTGCGCGATCATTGGGGGAGGCGTGCGCTTTGAAGCGCTCGTATGCCAGCGCGAGCTTCTCATCGTGCCAGCCGATGATCCAGCCGTAATCGACGTGGTCAGCGGGGAAGGGTGGCGTATCGGCGAGGTCGTCAGCGGTCAAGTAGCCCTGTTCCACCAGCTTGTCGAGGCTGATGAGGTTGGGGTTGCCGGCAAAGGCGGAGAGCGTCTGATAGGGCGAATCGCCGTAGCTGGTGGGGCCGATGGGCAGCATCTGCCATACGGATTGACCAGCGGCGTGCAGCCAATCGACAAAGTGGAAGGCTGTCTCGCCTAAGTCGCCGATGCCATAGCGCCCGGGCAGGGAAGTTGGATGAAGCAGCACACCGCTGCAACGAGGAAAGAGGGTCATAAAGCATATCCTAAGTTGAAGTACCTGCGGGTCGTGCCCGCCCGCGGCTATTGTACATGAGCGCCAGATGAAGTGCCAAAGGGGAGGCCAGAGGCTTGAGCCTCTGGCGCACGGCTAACATGGTGGCGACGCGCGATCTGCCCTTTGCCCTGTCTGGCCTGCGGCCATGTTGACTAATTTCGACCATGAGCCGTGACATGGACAACGTGTCGTGATCGATGGGTGGCAAGGCCTCATCCCCAACCCCTTCTCCCGAAGGAGAAAGGGCACGTCGCCTCGCCACGGGAGAGGGGGGCAAAAAAGGGCGTGTCTCAATCATGGGTGATGGCCCTGCCCCTGCACCTCGCCCCTTGTGCTAGGTTGAACGCCGGACGCTAAAGCATCCGGCTGCAACACGCCCCCTGAAGGGGGCTTTAGCCCCCGCGCGCCAGCCAGAGGCTTGAGCCTCTGGCGCACGGCTAACATGGTGGCGACGCGCGATCTGCCCCTTGCCCTGTCTGGCCTGCGGCCAGCCTGTTCCTCTCCCACACGGGGTGAGGGGCAGCACCAGCCATTCAGACACTCCCCCCTGAAACCCTCAATTGACATCACCCCCTTAGAATGCTAGACTTTGGAGGCTAAATCTGCCAGCATCAAGCGTCATCTGTTCGAAAGGGCTTTGCAATAACCACGAGTGAATATCGCATCAATCGAGAAATCCGCGCCCGTGAGGTTCGCCTCATTATTGAGGAAGAGAACGAACGCGGCGAGGTGAAAGCGCGCAACGTCGGCGTTGTGCCCACGCTGCAAGCGCTGCAAATGGCGCAGGATATGGGGCTTGACCTCGTTGAAGTCGCCCCCGATGCTAATCCGCCAGTCTGCAAGGCGCTCGATTACGGCAAGTTCCTCTACGAGCAGCAGCGTAAAGAGCGCAAAGCTCGCAAGAACCAAGTGGTCGTCAAGGTGAAGGAGATTCAACTCAAGCCTAAGACGGATGATCACCACTTGGGCTTTAAGATCAAAGAGGCGCGCAAGTGGCTGGAAGACGGCATGAAAGTGAAGATTCGCGTGCGCTTCCGTGGGCGTGAGATCACCCACGCGCACATCGGGCGAGATCGCCTTGAGGAGATCAAGAACTTATTGAGTGACGTGGGAGTCGTGGAGCAGATGCCCAACATTGAAGGGCGCGATATGCTCATGGTGCTGGCTCCCATCGGCGAGAAGAAATAACGGAGAAGCGCAAGTGACCAAGCTGAAGAAGTTCAAACTTAAGACGCACAAGGCGACCGTCAAGCGGTTCCGCGTGACCGGCACGGGCCTCGTGATGCGCACGCGCGGCGGCAAGAGCCACTTCCGCCGTCGCAAGAGCGGCCGCGTGAAGCGCGCCCTCGACAAGCTCACGCCAGTGTCGAACAACTCGTTCGTGCGCCGCGTCAAGACCCTCGCGCCCTATCTGGGCAAGTACAAGTACAATCCGCCGTCGTCGTAAGGCGGCGTTTGTAAGCCACCGTTTCACCACGCTGCCTGAACGGCACAGACACGCCGCATTCGGGGGTTCAACAGGGAGTATAGAAGATGTCTCGTACCAAGACCGGTTACGTCCGCAGACGTCACCACAAGAAAATCATTGGCATGATGAAAGGCCAGCGCGGCACGCGCAGCACGCTGTGGAAGCGCGCCAACGAGGCCATGCTCAAGAGCCTGTTCTATGCCTACCGCGACCGTCGCCAGAAGCGCCGCCAGTTCCGCCGCCTGTGGATCATGCGCATCAACGCCGCCGCGCGCCTGCATGGGCTGAGCTACAGCCGCTTCATCTATGGCCTCAAGCAGGCCGGTATCGAACTGGATCGCAAGATTCTGGCCGATATCGCTGTGCGCGATGCAGACACCTTCCGCAAGATTGCCGCGCTGGCGCAGCAGCACCAAAAAACGGCCTGAGCTGCCGCCTTCTGAAACACAAACACCCGTCCATGCCGACGAGCTGATGGTTCCGGTGCCGATGGTTCCGGTGCCGATCCTTCCGGTGCCGATGCTTCCGGTGCTGATCGGGCAGCGTGTGTGGCTTTATGCTACGTCCTCCCACGACCAGCGACTGCTACGCTTGCGGTGGTTTTTCTTGCGCGTCGAGGGCATCCACCACTTTTTGAAAGGCGGGCATCGAGCGAAGCGCATCGAAGCTAGCATCCCGGCGTAACTGCTCGGGGCCGAGCAGTTTGTTCTGCAGTAGGAGCTTGAGCAGTTCGACGCTCCGCTGGGCATGTGCTGCCTTCTTGGCCGGCTCTTGCCCCGCAGCGAGGGCGAAGATACTGGCAAAAGCGTAGATCTGCGGCGGTCGCCATTTACCCTCCTTGAGGAGGATTTCGACCTCGGCAGCAGCCTGGGCCGCTTTTCCAACACGAGACAGCGACTGCAAGCGGCGGACAAGTAAGGTGCGGTGTTCGCCGGCCTGTCCATCAGTCAGAGCCAGAGCTTTGTCCCAGTCGTGTAGGGCGTCGGCGTGGCGTTGTAGTTTGACCAAGGTTTCGGCCCGATTCCAAAAGACGTTACGCAGGTATCTTTTCGCGTGTGGATGCTCGGCTTTCGTAGAGACAAGAGGTTCCAGGTTTTGTTGTGCCTGGGCGAACGATTCGATGCTATCCTCCAAGCGGTTGAGATCCCGTAGCAAACTGCCGTAATCACAGCGAGCACCGCCCAAGTCGACACGATAGTCGAGGTGGT
>JBDNCV010000078.1:0-16900 GCA_046719465.1 Anaerolinea sp. | reverse complement strand
TAAAAGACGAAAAAACCAAAAAAGAGTACGGCTCGCTGGTGCGTGGGCTGCCTGCAATGATCCTCACGGATGGGCTGGGGCAGGCGCTGGCCTTCCTGAAGGCCAAAGCAAAGGGAGATGCGAATTCGCCGCATCATCACGCCTATACGCACCTCTCAACATGGGTCACATCTTGGGCCGGGGACAGGAGCGCTGATTTGTTGGAGCTGGTGCTAGCACGTTCCACCAACGAATACCGTCAATGCACCAACGAGGCGCTGGCGTATCTGCACTGGTTGAAGCGCTTTGTCGAGGCGGCTAACCTCAAGAGCGATGAGCAGTAGGAGGGGCGCATGAAGTACCTCACTCCGAACGATACGGCGGCGCTGCTGCCAGCCCACGTGAACAAGTGCCACAACCTCGCGCTGATCTTGGGGCGCTACGTTCCACAGGAGGTCATCGAAAAAGGTGTCAAGTTTCGTAACAAATGGATGCCGGAAGTTGTTGGGCGTTTCAATCAAGCGGCCGTTGGCGCTATGGTTGGTGCGTACCACGACCGCTGGCAGAAGATGGCCGAGTCAGCGAGTGCCACCACATGGCGCATGCCCCTGCTGACCCGTCTCATTGTGGGGTTAGGGGGCAAGGGCGCGCTGGAGATCGGCATCACGCTCGACAAAGTCACCGGCCTGCCCTACATCCCGGGCAGCGCGCTCAAGGGCTTGTGCCGCAGCTACGCGCTGTACGAGATCGCGGCCAAGCACGGGGTCAAACCGCAGGAGGAGAAAGCCCTCGAAAAGCTAGATGAAGCGCTTGTAACAGGCGAGGGCTGCAACGGCGATGCTCGCGTCTACGCTGATATCTTTGGCAAGCAAGAGGACGCGGGGAAGCTCATCTTCTTCGATGGGGTCGTGCAGGCGCTGCCTAATGGTAGGTCATTGTTCGCGCTCGACGCAATGACCCCGCACTTCTCAAGTTACTATCGCGACAATGGCCGAAGCGCTCCCGCTGACAATGACAGCCCTAACCCCGTGACCTTCATCACCGTCGCGCATGGGACGACGTTCTCGTTTGCGGTGGGCATCCGCCACGGCCAGCGTGACCAGTACACGGAAGGGCTGCGCGATACGGCTATCCAGTGGCTGAAGCAGGCGCTGCAAGACTTCGGCGTGGGCAGCAAAACCGCCGCCGGGTATGGGGCGTTCAAAGGATCATAAGAGCCTCATCACCTTCATCCTAGCAGCCCTGCTCCACAAGAGTGGGGCTTCCGGGTGTCACCGTGGGATGCTCTATATGACTACGTCTCTCTCGCGACGATGTAGTGGATAAGCATTCTTGAGGGGGTAAGAAACCATGTGTTCACTACACTGGATAAATGAAGATGGTTAGCGGTGCAGTCGTCAGTTTTCTCACTCCCCTTACATTCGGTCAACTGTGTAAGGCTGGCTCATAAAGCATGTTGTAGAGGCGTTCATGCTGTTCGCGTAACTGGGCATAGTGCGCGACAGTTTCCGGCCGGGGATGTATCCACGAGGCCGTTTTCGGTGGTGGCAGCGTTGAAGCACCTTGGCCTGTAATCAGCAGTGCCACCCCGCGCGCAGTGGCTTCTGTGTCAGCGCTTGGCTGTAGGGGGCGATCGAACACATCTGCAATCATCTGCTGCCATGCTTTGCTTGCGTTGATTGCGCCGCCACCGACGACAACAAATTCTGCAGAGGGGCTGAGCTGATCCAAAATGAGCCGCAAGCGTATTGCGACGCCTACCATGAGCGCGTGAAGCATGTCGAGAGCACTGGTGCTAAAGGTGATGCCGTGCAGTGTGCCGCTTGCCTCCATACGATAGTTGGGGCTGCGTTCGCCGCCAAACAGTGGTATCGCAACGAGGGTGTGCTTTTGCGGTGGTATTGCCAACAACTTTTCGTCTAAACCTCTTTTAGGCAAGCGCAGGTGTTGTTTGGCCCACGCAAAAATGTTGCCACCCTCGCTGGTTGCGCCGCCCATGAGCTGAACTTGTTTGTTGAGACGGTACAGCCACAAGCCTGCTGGTAGGGTTGGCACACCACCACAAAACTTGCGAACCGCTGCCGTCGTACCAACGGTTAAAACAGGCACATCAGCACATAGGCTGCCCAGAGATCCTGCGTTAGCTGCCACGCCGTCGCCTACAGCAAGATAAAAGGGCACATCATGCAGCGCACGCCAACGCGCGGCATAGGCGTTGCTCAAGCCTTGTACCGTGTGGTCATAGTCTGCAAGCAAAGGAAGCTGAGAGCTATCCAACCCCAGATAATCAAGCCAAACTTGTTCCCAAGTTTGAGTCATGCGGTTGAGCAGCCCTGACCATGAGGCGATTGAGTAGCTGCAAGGTACTTCACGCCCGAACCAAATTCGATAGCAGTAGGTGGCGAAATCTATCCATTGTGCCACCTGTGAGACTGTCTCAGGCTGCGTTTGCTGCAACCAGTGTATTTTGACAGGATGATACGCGGTGTGGATGCGGCAGCCGGTTGCGGCATGCAGGCGCTGTTCGTCTAGGGCGTGCGATAAGACATGCGCTGAGGCGAGGCTTTGCGTGTCGGCATAGGTGTAGAGGGGGGTGAGCGGCTGATTATCGGCCGAGATGCCCAGCATATTGCCTACAAACGTAGCCATGCCCACAGCGGCAATGGCCGCGCTTGGGCAGCGCGCCAGCACGCCGTCAATGCAAGCTTCCACCTGTTCACGCAGCGCCTGCGCATCAACTGTTGCGTCCGGCGCAAATGTGTACTCATGGCGTACGATGCTTTGGGGAACGAGCTGCGCTTGGTGGTCAAACAGCAGCGCACGCACCGAAGAGCTGCCGACATCTACGACCAAAAAGAGTGGGCTATCCATCGTTATCTCCGGATAAACAAGGTTGAGCCGGAGCTGCGCAAACCAGCACGCAGCAAAATGCTGTGCCTATGTGTTAGCTGCTAGCCTGCCGTCAAAGTCATCACTATCATCTTCTGCAGTTACTGGGAACTGGATGGGTTTGCCACTACGCTGTGCCCGATAGATCGCAGTAAAAATTTCTACCGACACGCGCCCTTCGCGCCCTGTGATGAGCGGGTCGCGTCCTTCTTGAACGGCTTGCAGGAAGTCGCGGATTTGCAGATAGTGGTAATGGCGCGTTGGGTCAATAGCCTTGAAGACAGCGGTATCCTCAGCCTGCCATTGAGGCAGCATGTCCTTCTCATCTGGGATCGTCCACAAGTCGTTGATGGGCGGGTCAAGCACAGTGGACATGCCTGCAATGAACATTGCCCCACCATCTGTCTGAACGCCGACCGAGGCCCCATTCTCACCATGGACGTGCACTTTGCCGTAAATGCCCGGTTTTTGTGAATTACTCACGACAATGCTGCCTAACCCACCATTTTTGAAGCGCAAGACCGCTACCGCTGTGTCTTCGACTTCAATGTAGGGGTGGTTTAGGTTGCCCCAATAGCCAAAGAGCGACTCAATCGGCCCCATGAACCACTGGAGTAGGTCAAGCTGATGCGGGGATTGGTTCACGAGCACGCCGCCCCCTTCTCCCTGCCATGTGCCGCGCCACGGGTCAGATTGATAGTAGGCAGCATCTCGCCAGCCGAGGATGACGACTGTGCCCAGCATGGGGCGGCCGATCTTGCCCGAGTCGATGGCCCGTTTGACGCGCTGAACAGGCTCATACAAGCGTCGCTGACTGATGACCCCCAGCTTGCGCTGATTAAGCTCAGCCATATGGATCATCGCGTCGCAGTCGCGCAGCGTGGCCGCCAGCGGCTTTTCGACAAGGACATGCGCGCCAGCGCCCAGCGCGGTCAGGGTGGGGGCTGCGTGGACAGGATGGGGCGTGCAAACGGTGACTACCTCGATCTTCTCTTCGCTGACCATCGCGCCAACATCGGTGTAAGCCCGCACCCCGTAGCGTTCTGCAAAGGTCTGGGCGCGCCGCGGGTCAGCGTCACAGACTGCCACAAAATGTGATTCAGGGATGCTTTGCAACGCAAGCGCATGCGTATCACCAACTTTGCCACAGCCCACAAGCGCGGTCTTAATTCTGTGCATGTGTCGCGTCCATTTCGATGATGCACTTGATAATCGTTTGGTCTGCAATCAGTTCATCAAACAACGTGGGGCATTCGTCGAGTGTTGCGCGACGATTGATGAGTGGTGTGACTTGAATCGCGCCGTCGGCAAGGATGGCCAGCGCACGGCGAAAATCCTGCTGCGTCATGCCGTATGTTCCCCTGATGGTGATTTCGCGCGTCACGACGGACTGCATGTCAACCTCAACGGTGCGCTGGTTGTTGCCAATCCAAACCACCGTCCCCCCCTGACAGACGCTGGCCACCGACTGCTGAACGGTTTGCGTGATGCCGACCGCTTCGTAGGTGCGGTCAAAGCCCCGGCCGTCGGTAAGCTGGAGGGCTTTGCGGGTGACGTCTTCTTGGTCGGCACGGATGATCTCGTGCGCGCCGATTTGCTTCGCAACGTCAAGGCGTGCCTCGTTGATGTCGCTCACGACAATCAAGCCTGCGCCTGCCAGTCGCAGCACTTGCACCGTTAAAAGGCCAATCGCGCCCGCGCCGATGACCAAAACGCGGTCATACGGACGAATGGGGGATAGGCTCACCGCGTGTACGGCGACCGCAAGCGGCTCCGCCAGCGCGCCCTCTGCATAGCTGAGGGTATCGGGTATCGGGAATAGGTTTTCGGCTGGCATGACGATGTATTCAGCGTATGCGCCTTGCAGATCCATACCGATGAGGCGACGCCGGACGATACCAGTTGCTGGATCAGGCCTGTAGATCAAGGGCTGAAGCGCCACACGCTGTCCTACCTGCAAAGGCGTTTCAGAGCCAAGCTCAACAACCTCACCTGTGGCTTCGTGGCCCATGATGAGGGGGGGCACACGGCGGCCGCTCTGCCCGGTGTAGCCATGCAAGTCTGAGCCGCAGATGCCCGCTGACCTAACGCGCACCAGAACATCGTCAGGCAGCCGACGGGTAGGAATTGGCACGTGCTGCAGCGTGTGGCAATAGTAGTCGGTCAAAACGCATGCTTTCATCGTCGTCACAATTTAGCCTTTCGTTGCGCCTGCAGTCATTCCTGCGACAATGTACCGCTGCATAAAAATAGTGATGAAGATGACGGGCAGGGTGATAAGCACAGCAGCGGCCATCAAGCCCCCCCAATCGATACTTGCGTAGGAGATAAAGTTAAAGATAGCCACTGGCAGGGTGCGTGTGTTGTCACCTGACAGCACGAAGGAAAACATAAAATTATTCCACGAAAAGATAAAAGACATAATAGCAGCAGTAGTGATACCGGGTGTTGAGAGGGGAAGCACAACGCGAATAAATGTGCCGAGCAGGGTGGCCCCGTCAATGCGAGCTGCTTCCTCAACTTCATGAGGAAGTGACTCGAAGAACGGCACCATGACCCAAACAACGAACGGCATCGACACGAGCATATGGCTTGAGATCAACGCCAAGTATGTGCCGTTCAAGCGCAAACTCGTAAAGAGGATGTACCACGGCACTAGAAAGGTGATGCCCGGCACAATGCGAGCAGTTAGCAGCACTAAACCAAGCCAATCGTAGCGGAACCGTGCAATCGCATAAGAAGCTGGCAACCCAAATAACAGCGACAACAGCGTTGAAAGAACAGCTACGATCAGGCTGTTGACCATGAAACTCAAAAAGTTGTAACGTGACAAGACGTTCTCATAGTTGATGGTTGTTGGCGTAAACGCCAACTCAGGGGTTATGATGTCAAGCTGGCGTTGAAAGGATGCTGCGAACATCCACAAGAAGGGAAACGCAAAAATAAATGAAACAATCAGAATAAGCGTTAAACGGATAAGCTGTCCTAAGAGGTATCTGCGACGAGCTTGCTGTTTCGTGATGGTCTCCATAAGATGCTTGTGGCGCCGTTGGTGTTACCACGATGGCGAACCACTTTCCTCCCTTTGCAAAAACATGAGGGTCAGATGCAGCCCAATGCTGTGCTGAAGCATAAGTGCGTTTAGTAAGCGTCCATGTGTGGCTGTGTTCATCACCTTCTTGTCAATTCGACACTGCGACGAATCTGGATAATGATGACGCTAACACCCAACACAATCGCGAAGAAAACAACCAACAGCGCCGAGGCCGGCCCAAGACGAAAGTACTCAAATGCCAGCACGTAAGTCATCGTATTGAGCGTTTCGGTTGAAAAATTGGGGCCGCCGCGCGTCATGGTGTAAATGATGTCAAAAGTCTTCAACGCTTCGATGGAGCGCAAGAGCACGGCAGTAATCAACGTTGGCACAAGCAGTGGCAAGGTGACATAGCGAAAGCGCTGAAACGGCGTTGCACCGTCCACCAAGGCCGCTTCGTAAGGCTCTTGAGGCAGCGAGAGCAGCCCGGCCAAAATAATAAGCGCCATCATAGGCGTCCATTGCCAAATGTCTACGACCATGAGCACATAAAGAGCCTGCTGCTGTGACCCAAGCCACGGCTGCGGCATTAGACCAAGGCTGCGCAAAAGATGGTTGAAGATGCCGATGGTAGGTTCGAGCATGAGCAACCAAGCCATCCCGATGGCAACAGGGGTGGCCACCATCGGCAGCATGATGAGCGTTTTCAACACGGCTTGCCCGGGGAACGTATCGCGCAGCAGCAGCGCAATGCCTAGACCAAGCAGCAGCTGGACGCTCACCGCAACTATAGTGAATAAGAACGTGCGATACAGCGCCGGGTAGAACCGGTTAGTATCCGAGATTAGCTGTTGATAGTTGTCTAGACCGACGAATTGGGGCGGGTTAATCGCTGAGCCTGTCCAGCTATGCAGGCTGAGCCATGCATTGTAAACGATAGGAAACACCATCATGAGAACAACGAAAATGACTGCTGGAATAATAAAAGATAGACGTTGAATATTTTGTGAAAGCCGAATGTTCATCTTGAAATACCTACGCAATGTGCGTGGTGATGTTAGAACTGCGTGATCTAATGTGATCGATAGGCGCAAAGGGGGAGGGGCAGGCGCCGCCTGCCCCTAACAGCAATTAGTTAGCGGCTGCTGCCTCTTCCTCGAGGAATCGCTGGAAGGCGGCATGGGCTTCAGCCAAGGCTGCCGCGACGTCACCCCCTTCGATGGACGTGACAATCGGGCCACCGACGATATCACGCGCTTGGCCTACGCGAATCACCAGCGGACGATCAAAGCCAACGCCGACCTCGCCGTTGGCAACGATGGCCTGTGCAAGGTCTTCAGGGAAGCCGCCCAGCCCGTCGGGTGAACTCCACACAGACAAACGCGCTCCTGATTGGCCGTTTTCAGCTTGGAGCTTGCGCACAATTTGCGGGCTTGTTGCCCAGCGGATGAATTCCCAAGCTGCATCCTTATTAGCCGATGCGGCGTTCATGCCCAATGCCCACGATGTGACGCTGTACGGGCGCGCCCCATCAGGCCCAGCGGGGAAGGGGGCAAAACCTACTTTATCCACTACCAACGAGGCGTTCGGGTCAACAACATTGGTGTAGAGGATGTCGGCATCCAGATACATGGCGGCCTGCCCTTGGGCGAAGATAGCAATGGCTTGCGGCCAGCTCATGTTGATCGTCCCCAACGGGCCGTAGTTGCGCAGCAAACGGCCATAATACTCATACGCGGCCAGCGCTTCAGGCGTGTTGAGCGCACTGTTGCCCTCTTCATCGATCCATGTGCCACCGAAGCTGTACAAGAAGCTGCTGAACTGTGTGACCGCCGCGCTGCGTTGGCCGCGCAGCACAATGCCGAAGACGTTGTTGGCCGGGTCGTGCAGCGCCGCCGCGGCTGCTTCAAGCTCTTCTAATGTTGTGGGAACGGGGATTCCCGCTGCCTCAAAGAGATCCTTACGATAGTAGAGGGCTTGACGCTCTGTTACAATCGGCACACCAAAGAGGACATCGTCCTTGCTGACCGTCCCAAGCGGGCCGGGTTGGAAGTCGGCAAGGTTCCATTGCTCATCAGCTTCGGCGTAGCTGGACAAATCAGCCACCCAGCCGTTTTGCTGGAACAACAAACCCTCTTGCAAGGGACGGAACATGAACACATCGGCTTGGCTCACGCCGCTCGTCAACCCAATTTGCAGACGCTGAGAGAGTTGATCTTCAAAATAGCTTTCGACACGCAGAACAATGCCACTAGCGCTTTCAAACTCAGGGAGCAGCCGCTGAATAGCTTGGTTCCACGGGTGGTTGGCGAAGATGAGGCGCAATTCAGTGCCGGCGTAGTCTCTTGATATAACGAACTCATCCGACGCTTGAGCTGCCGAAACAAACAAAGATAAGATGAGAATCATGAAACCCAAACAGGTTTGCTTAAGGGGACGGGCTAACATAAATCTTCTCCATTCTACTAAATTTGATTTAGCTAAAATACTGGTACTACTTAAGAACGGGCTGGTGAACCATGCCGCTCAACTCACAAAGTGGTATGATGGTAGTACCAATTTGTGTGAATACACTAGCATGAATTCTAAATAAATGCAACATGTGAATTCTCGATATACGTCACAGGAGGAGTGATGCTCGTTAAAAAACAACATCTATCTGAGCTTGTCGCAGATAAGCTTCAGACCATGATCATCCAGCGCGAGTACGAGCTGAACGACCGGCTGCCCTCAGAACGCGACCTAGCAAAGCAGCTGAACGTGAGTCGTAACGTTGTGCGTGAGGCCATCAAACTGTTACAAGAACGAGGCATGGTCAAGGTTCAATCAGGGAGCGGCGTTTACATCAGCGCGCAGGAATCAGAGACCATCTCGCGCTCTGTTGGCCTATATGTGCAGCGTCAAAATGTGTCGGTGACGCACGTCTTTGAGGTGCGTTGGATTCTTGAAACCGAGAACGCGCGACTGGCTGCGCAGAGAGCCATCGCGCAAGATATCCAACTTTTGGATGATTGCTTGCGCCGCAGCAAAGATGCGATGGAAGATCCTGTATTGTTTACAAGCCTCGACATTGAATTTCATCGGCTTCTTGCTCTAAGTACGGGCAACCCTGTGCTGCCCCTGCTGCTGGACACCATCGTTGATACCCTCAGCGATCACATCAACCGCACCTCAAACTTGCCGGGCGCACAAGAGAATGCGTTCCGCCATCATACAGCAATTTTCGACGCTGTGCGCCGTCACAACCCTGAAGAGGCTAGAGCCGCCATGGTGGCTCATCTAGAGAGCAGCAGGGTATGGCTTTCAAAGGTCATACCAGAAGCAGAATGAGTTCAGACGTACACGACCACCAGCAACTGTACTGACCCCAAAGTGAATACAAGGTCTGGGACAGAGACACTTTGGGGCGGACAGTACCACTTTATAGACGGTTTTCTTCGCCTCATTCTGTGGAACGTTGGATGTCCAGCAGACGTTTTGGGCTGCGCTGCCTTCGTGCATCCCGCACTATTGTTGTAGGCTGCTCGGCCGGCAAGGGCAGCCCAACGGCCTAAGGCAGGCGACGCACTCTAACATAACCGTTCAACACCACCGTCTCGCGTGCGCTGCCTCTCTCTGTGCCCACGAGTATGTCTTGACACACGCCATTAGCATCACATACGCGCTCATAGATCGGCTCATCCTGAGACGTCGCACTCTGGGTTTGAGGTTCAAGCGTAACGATGACAAGGTACACACCAGACTCTTCGAGCGTATACGTGCCATTTGATGCTTCCACGAGCGTCGAATCAGAATAAAACACAAGGTGACCATGACTGGACTCAATGGCTACAGTGTCTCCTGCCTCTGCGTTGAACTCACAGGCCACAAAGTAGACCCCTCCACTGCTTTCTGCTTCGTCTTCTGACAGGGAGATTGAGAGGCCTCGATCATAAGTCAACTCGCAAGCAGTCGATGTGTTGTAGTAGGTGTCAACGGCGGAGGTGTCAGATGATGATCCACTTCCGACAGGGGCAACCATGATTGCTTGGTCATTATCGATACGCACCTGACTCATGCTCACTTGCGTTCGGTCGACAGCGGTCTGCGCGCCGGCCGCTGCGCTGATGGTATAGGTCACTTGATAGTCGTAATCACTATCGATGGTGATGCCGCTCACACTTTCAGTGACGGTCTGTGGTGAACTCATATCCGGTGAAAATGGGATTGGCACGACCCCCAAATTCTTCGCGAAGAATACGTCACTCTCTTGCAATGCGATGTAAGCGACCACGTCTTGTTCACAAGAGACAACACGACTAAGCATCGGGAAATTGAGCACACGGCTTCCCTGATACACATTGCCACTCCAACTAAGGTAATAAGCATCGTTGAAGCCATAGTCGGTCGCCTGACGTCCTGTTTGCACAGCGCTGATGCCGTAACCAATCAAAGCCTCATCGCCGCCGACAAAGGTGGTGGTAAAGCCGGGATCAGATTCAACCGAATTGACGATTTCCAGAGACTCAATTTGGATGCTGACGGTGTAGGGACAAGTGATTGGGACAGAGATTGTAAGGTTGTCCCATATAACGTGAACATCTTGGAACATTTCACCGGCGCTGTAGCCGTAATCAATCACTGAGAGTGAAATTGTTTCTAGGGGTAAGTCATAGGGGATGCTGGTGATGATCTCACCATCGATATGAGCAAAGAGCGTTTGCCCATCGCTGATCACCCCAAAACGATGCACGTTGCCATCAGTCGCGTCAATCGTTGATCGAACAGTGCTGTCTACGCTGCGCTCCCAATTGTGCATACTTACAATGCTCTGATTGCAAAACTCGATGCGGCGCAGTCTGCTGGTGTCAGAGGTTCTATGATTGTAGTTCAACACAATCGCTGGACAGTGATTAAGAGGATCATTGGAGAGACTCAAAAAATCAACCGATATCGCATAAACCGTGAGAGGTTCAAGGCCAAATTCGGCGATCGCATGAGTATCAGCGACTTGCTGAGCGCCCTGATAGGCTTGCATCGTATAAAGGCCATCTTTCACTTGGAAGTACAGGCCGTTCTCATAAATTTGAAACCATCCATGGCGATTATCTCTAAAATCCTCAACGAATAGAGGCATCGTAGCATCAAGCCTGACAGCCTCTACTGCGCTGCTGCTGACAGCAGCCGTGGAAGGGCCTAGGTTTCGTGCTTGAGTGGTAGGGGCTGCTGTGGCTCTCGGCATTGAAGTTGGCAGCGGATTAGCAATCATTTCTAGCCAGTACGCGCCATCGCCGCTCTCGGCAGTCCAGCCGATGATCCCATTGTAGTCAACTTTCCACCATGCATAACCATTTGCACACACTGGGCCGTCTAGTACAAGAAACCGGCCACCGCCGGGTATTTGACCGATTTTAGCAGCGCTGAGGCCGGGATTTTGCCGTACATTGTTTGCAGGCCCGGGGATGACAACTGCTTCTCCACCAACAACAAGCCGAGAGGGCAGCGCGCCCGGACATGTCTGCGACACTTGGGCTGTGCTCATAAAGACAATGTTAAGAACAACAAGCAACACGAGCAAAGCCCTGAACATGTGAACAGTCCTTTGATGTGTGTTTAGTGAATTATGTGGTTGTCTTGTATACGTATATTATCTTAATTATCGTTGACTCTAACAACTAAATGGAAGATTGTCAAGCTGCTCAAATCCTTTGTCTGCGGCAGCGTGCCTGACCCCTGTCCCCTTCAAACCATGACATCCATCACTGACTGACGCTGGCGAACTCTGGCAGAATGCTAGTAACTGATAGGTAGTTTGAAATGAAAGCCAACCTACATGAGTGAAGTCATCAGACATGACGTGGTCATCGTTGGAGCAGGGCTGGCAGGAAGCTGGGCGGCGATGGTTGCGGCGCGCGAAGGTGTGCGTGATATTGGCGTTTTGAGCAAGGTGCATCCCCTTCGCAGCCACAGCGGCGCCGCACAAGGTGGGATTGCAGCCGCGTTGGGCAACACGCGCCCAGTGGCTGGCAGCGGCCCGGATGGTGACTTGGAACAAGTGCCACCCGGGGAGCCACCGGTCGACAGCCCTGAGATGCACATGTTCGACACGATTAAGGGGTCGGACTGGCTGGGCGACCAAGACAAGATCGAGACGATGGTCTACGATGCCATCGACATCATCTACGAGTACGAGCACATGGGGTGTGTCTTCAGCCGCACAGAAGACGGACGCATCAACCAGCGCCGCTTTGGCGGCCACAGCGCGCCGCGCGCTAACTTCGCCGCGGACTGGACGGGGCATGTGCTGCTGCACACCATCCATGAGCAGTGCCTCAAGCACGGGGTGAACTTCTACAGCGAATGGTATGCGCTTGAGCTGCTGGTGGAAGACGGCGCTGCTGCTGGCATCGTCGCGATGGACATTGTAACCGGCAAGCTGTATACCATCCTCGCCAAAGCGGTGCTGTTCGCCACCGGCGGGTATGGCCGCGCGTGGAAGATCACCTCCAACGCGACTGCCAACACGGGTGACGGCGTGGCCATTGCTTACAACGCGGGCGCGCCCTTGATGGATATGGAGTTTGTTCAGTTTCACCCGACTGGCATCTACCGCCACGGCATCCTTATGAGCGAGGCCTGCCGCGGCGAAGGCGGCCATCTGCTTAATCGTCATGGTGAGCGCTTTATGGAGCGCTATGCCCCGGGCAAGATGGAGCTGGCCCCGCGTGACCTTGTCAGCCGCAGCGAGCAGCTCGAGATCGATCAAGGGCGCGGCGTGGGCGACGACGGCCAAGGCATCTACCTTGACCTGCGCCACTTGGGGCGCGAGCGCATCATGAAGCGGCTGCCACAGGTGCGCGAGATTGCGCTGAACTTCCTCGGCGTAGATATCATCGACGCGCCTGCCAAAATCCAGCCGACCGCCCACTACAGCATGGGGGGCATCCCGACGGATGTCGACGGGCAGGTCATCCGCGACGCAGCAGGGACGCCGTTCACAGGGTTGTTCGCTGCGGGCGAGTGCGCATGTGTGAGCGTGCATGGGGCGAATCGCCTCGGCACAAACAGCCTGCTGGAAGCGTCGGTCTTTGGCCGCCGCGCGGGGTATGCGATAGCGCGCTACATCAAGGGCGGCGCACCCGCGCCCGTTATGCCCGCCATAGACCGCACCGAGCGCCAGCGGCAGCGCATTCAGCGGCTCATGAACAACCCCAAAGCCAACGGGCGATGTGAAAATGTTGCCGCATTGGCCGAAGAGCTGAAGTGGAATATGACCAACAACTGCGGCATCTTCCGCACAGCCAGCAAGATGATCCGCGCGCTTGAGATTATCGCAGCACTTCAGGAACGCTTTGAGTACGCGCAAGTGATGGACAAGAGCAGTCGCTTCAACACGGATGTACTCATGGCGCTGGAAACAGAGAACCTGCTGACCTTTAGCAAGGTAGTGGTAACCAGCGCGCTGGCCCGCGAGGAGAGCCGCGGCGCTCATGCTCGGGAGGACTTCCCGACGCGCGATGATGCGCGCTGGCTCAAGCACACGGTGGCCCTGAAGGATGCCGATGGCAATCCTGCACTGTCCTACCGTGAAGTTTACATCGACTATGATCGCTATCCGCCGCAGGAACGCAAATACTAATGACCAGCATGAAGGTGTCTGCTGGCGACCAATCATAGCCACAATGCTAATAGATGAGGATACTGCATAATGACTGATACCCCAAAGATGATCACGGTGCGTATTCGGCGCTTCAACCCTGATACCGACAGCCGTCCCTACTATCAAAACTACCGCATCGAGCTGACCAACGAGAAGACGGTGCTGGATGCGCTTGAGGAGATTAAGGCCACTCAAGATGGCAGCCTGACCTTCCGTCGGTCGTGTCGCCATGCCATCTGTGGCTCGTGCGCCATGATGGTGAACCGGCGGAATACGCTGGTATGCACGAAGCCGCTGGCGGCGGTGGTCAACGAGGGGGGCTTGTTCAGCCAAGCAGACACCGTCATGATCGAACCACTGCCATATCTGCCGGTGATTAAAGACTTGGTCGTAGACCGCACTGTGTTCTGGGAGCAGTATCGGGCTGTCAAACCGTGGCTAATCGCCCCCGATCACGTGCCGCTGCGCGAGTATCGCGTCTCGCAAGAGGAAGTCGACGCAATGGAGCAGGCCGAGACTTGCATCATGTGCGGGGCTTGCTACTCAGCGTGCCCAGTGATTGCGAGCAACAAGGAGTATCTAGGGCCGCATGCCTTATTGAAGGCCTTCATGCGCGTGATGGATCCGCGCGATCAAGGGATTGAAGAACGTCTGACCAGCGTCGCAACCGCCAACGGCGCATTCCGCTGTCACAAGGTCGCCAACTGCATCGATGCCTGTCCGAAAGGCCTTAACCCTGCGAAGGCTATCTCAACGTTGGCTAAGATGTCGCTGCGCATCGGCAAGCACACTGCGGAACGCGCTGAACGCCTCAAGACATTGATCGCTGAGGCAGATAAGCAAACCCCAGAGCCGGTTGACCGTTCGTTCGTGCCGATTGCATCTATTCCTGTGCGTGGGGAGTAGGATCAAGATCGGTAAGTGACAGGAAGCACTCGCTCACATCAGAGCGCGGGCTGCCGCGCTCTGGGTGAGACGTGCTTAGGAAGTACAACCGCGACAATGGCCTACCTTAGGCTATCGACTCACTGGTCTTGGCGCCTGTCATGATTGCGACCGCATCCGCCATGGTGATATCGTCCTTGTTCACTACCACCTCACGTCGTCCTAAACGTTGAATGTGGATGCGATCAGCCAACTCGAACACGTGGGGCATGTTGTGACTGATGAAGATAACAGGCAGTCCGCGGTCACGCACTTGACGGATCAAATCTAGTACCATCCGGCTTTCTTTGACGCCAAGCGCAGCAGTCGGCTCGTCCATAATGATAACCGTTTTGGCAAAAGCGGCGCTGCGCGCCACGGCCACGCCCTGCCGCTGCCCACCAGACAACGTGTCCACGCGCTGACGCATATTTTGGATGCGGAACTTAAGCGACTGCATGTACGACTCACTCTCGCGCAGCATCTCACTATGATTCAATAGGCGCAGAAGTCGTCCAACTATCCCGTTACGCAGCTTTTCACGCCCCAGAAACAAGTTTTCCGAGATTGTCAAGGAAGGGGCAACGGCTAGGTTTTGATAAACCGTTTCGATACCTGCCTTGCGCGCGTCTGATGGACTGCGGAAGTGAATCGGCTTGCCGTACATGCTGATCGTCCCCTTGTCTGGGATCAGCGCGCCGCACAGTGCCTTGATTAGGGTTGATTTCCCGGCGCCATTGTCACCAATCACGGCCAAGATTTCACCCGAGTAAAGATCAAAGTCGCAGTTATCAAGCGCCACAACATGCCCGTAATGCTTCACGAGACCGCGTGCTGAAAGAATTGGAACGACCTGTGAAGAATCGACTGTCGGGTTTGATGTAGGTGTAGGGGTGGGTGAGTCTGTAATGGTCATGGTGTGTCGGTTCCTGCTAGGCTCTGGCGCCACGTTGCGAGAATTGATCGACGGCCACTGCCAGAATGACCAAGATGCCGGTGATAAAAGTCTGCGTGATAGGGTTAGCGCCCTGTTGCGTCAGGCCATTGCGGATTAAGCTGATAACTAGCGCACCAATCAGTGTTCCCATCACGTGTCCACGTCCACCAAATAAGCTTGTGCCACCTAGAACTACTGCTGTGATGCTTTCTAGGTTGCTGATCTGCCCTGCCTGCGGATCACCGTTTTCTTGGCGCGCTACCAGCAGCAGCGCAGCGATGCCGTACAACAGCCCTGCGCCGGTGTACACAATCATTAAGATTCGATTGACTGGAATACCAACCAGCGCCGCAGCTTCGCGGTTATCTCCTACAGCGTAAATGTGACGTCCTAGTTGTGTTTCGCGCAGGATAAACCAGACCACAAAGAACAACAAAAGCATGACAAAAACATACAAAGGGACACGCACACCGAACATATCAATACGGGTGCCCAACGCCAGCAAGGGTTGTGGCAGGTTGTTGATGGTTGTGGTGGTGTACATGCGGGTAAGCGCGAAGGCAATGTTGAGTGTGCCAAGTGTCACAATGAATGGAGGAAGCTTTAGCCGCGTCACCAAGATCCCATTGATTGCCCCACCAGCGCAGGCGACGCTAACACCGATCAGCATAGCCACAAGTGGATCGACTGCATAGGTTGTTCCATCCAGCACAAAGCCGTTTACAGCCAGCCCGGCTGCAATGACAGATGCGAGAGCCATGATCAAACCGTTCGACAAGTCGATGCCTGCTGTCAGGATAACAAGGGTCTGCCCCAGCGCTAACACGCCAATTACAGCAGTCTGCTGAAAGATGAGCGACATGTTCTGTGGCGTAAGGAAACGCTGTTCTTGACCACGTAACATCGGCAGCACGGTAAAAAAGATGCACACCAGCACCATAAACAACAGTGGGCCAAACGGTGGAGTGAGCAAGAAACTAAAACGCGACAATATGGAACGTTTCGATATGGGGGGAGGGCTATTAACAGAAGTAACTGTAGACATTAGAGGGGTTTCTCCAAAATTCATGCGCTCACGGATGTAGCAAGGAGGTGGGTTGAAAGCAATGCCTATAACTGCGATGTCAAGCAATATAGTGGGGGCAACAGTCTACCCCCACTACATTAGTAGTCTAACTGAGTGCTGAACTAGGGAATCACTCTCCCCAGCACAACTCTAAGCCACGTGCGCTATCAACGCTGTCCACCCCGGGCTGTGGATCATCGGTAATGAGCGTTACGCCGGTGTCAGTGTAACCAGTCGCGAATGGTTCTCCCAACACCGCTTTGACGATGTTCTCTACACCCAACGAGGCCATCAACAACGGGTACTGCTGGCTGGTGGCATCAATTTGGCCACTTTGCACTCCACGTACCCCGGCGCAGCCACCGTCCACGGATACAATCGTCACAGCATCAGCACGACCGGCTGCTTCCAGCGCACGATAAGCACCAAATG
>JBDNCV010000077.1:0-17091 GCA_046719465.1 Anaerolinea sp. | reverse complement strand
CATCGGCGCGATGCCCGGGCGCATCATCCAGACGCTGCGCCGCGCTGAATCACGCAACCCGTTGATCATGCTGGACGAGATCGACAAGCTGGGGCGGGATTATCGCGGGGATCCGGCGTCGGCGCTGCTGGAACTGCTTGACCCTGAGCAGAACGCCGAATTCCGCGATACCTACATGGACGTAGCCTTTGACCTGAGCGAAGTGCTGTTCATCACGACGGCCAACTCGCTTGAGACGATCCCCGGGCCGCTGCTGGATCGCATGGAGATTATCCAACTCAGCGGCTATACCGAGCAGGAAAAGCTGGCCATCGCGCGCGACTATCTCGTGCCGCGACAGCTCCGCGAGAATGCGCTGCGCAAGAGCGAGGTGATCTTTGAGGACAGTGCGCTGCAAACGCTCATTCGTGACTACACGCGCGAGGCTGGCGTGCGCGCACTAGAGCGTGAGATTGGCCGCGTCGCGCGCAAGATCGTCACGCGCATCGCAGAAGGCACAGACAGCACGGTGGTGGTTGACGCGGCGATGGTCAAGGAACTGTTAGGCAAGCCACGCTTCGCGCATCAGACCGAACTAAAAGATCGCACGCAGCTGCCGGGGGTGGCCACAGGGCTGGCGTGGACGCCCGTGGGCGGTGATGTCTTGTTCGTGGAGGCGCGCTACCTGCCGGGCGGTAAGGGCTTCCAGTACACGGGGCATCTGGGCGAGGTCATGCAAGAGAGCGCGCGGATTGCGCTGAGCTGCGTTCGCAGTAAGGCCAGCGAGTTGAAGATCGACAGCGACTTCTTCAACAACAACGAGATTCACTTGCATGTGCCGACGGGCGCGACGCCGAAAGATGGGCCGAGCGCTGGTGTGACGATGGCCGTCGCGCTGACGTCGCTGCTTACCAATCGCCCGACGCGCAGCAACGTGGCCATGACTGGCGAGTTGACGTTGAACGGTCAGGTGCTGCGGGTGGGTGGGATCAAGGACAAGGTGCTGGCGGCGCATCGCTTAGGGGTGGATACGGTCATCCTGCCCGCCCGCAACGAGCGTGACTTGGAGGATCTGCCTGCCGAAGTGCGCGAGAAGATGAACTTCGTGCTGGTGTCGCACATCGACGAGGCGCTGGAGGCCGCGCTGGAACCAGCGCCTAAGCCCACCCGTCGCAAGCGAGCAACAAAGCCCGCTCTGTGATACACTGATACGGGTCAGCCGCTTTTCTGACGCGCTAGGATAGAGGAAACCTCATGGCGAAGATTCTCATTGTGGATGACGACCGCACCACGTCTGACTTGCTGAAGATGATGTTCGAACTCGATGGGTTTGAGGTGGTGCTGGTATGGCGCGGGAGCGATGTGGTAACCGCTGCTCAGCAGCACCATCCCGACCTGATCCTGATGGACTATCATTTGGCTGATATGCACGGCGTGGAAGTCCTGCGCCACCTGCGCCAGCATCCACAGCTCCAAAATATCCCCGTTGTGATTGGCTCGGGGATGAACGTGGGCGATGAGGTCATGCGTGCTGGCGCCGATCATTTTCTGATTAAACCCTACGACCCTGATGATCTGACGCGCTTGATGCGGCAGATGATCGGGTAAGAGGTACGCACAACCCATCAAGGAGGCCTGTGGCCAACCGCAAGAACGCTCAAAAGGGGCAGTGGTATCGCGCCGATTTACACGTGCATACGCCTGCCAGCCTCGACTACAAAGATAAAACAGTTACTCTGCTAGACATCCTGCACCGCGCTGAATACCGGGGCATCGACATTATCGCCCTGACCGACCACAACAGCGTCGGCGGCTACGCGCAGATGGTGCGTGATATTGAGCGGCTCGAATTTCTCGAACGTTCAGGCCGTACCCGCCCTGAAGAAGACCGGATGTTGATAGAGTATCGCCGCCTGTCGGAAAAGATGCTGGTGCTGCCCGGCTTCGAGTTCACCGCCACGTTCGGGTTTCACATTTTGGGCATCTTCCCGCCCGGGACGTCGGTTCGCATGTTGGAACATGTGCTGCTGAGCTTGAACGTGCCACCGGACGTTCTCGACCGTGGCGATCCTGCCGCAGGCTCCACCGCTGATGTCTTGGACGCCTATCAGGCCATTCACGAAGCGGGCGGGCTTGCGATTGCCGCTCACATCAATGCTGCGCACGGCGTGATGATGCGCGGCCTCAACTTCGGCGGTCAAACGCGCATTGCCTACACGCAGGACAAACACCTCGCCGCGCTGGAGCTAACCGACCTCGGCAATCGCAGCCGCACAAGCACCCGCAAGTTCTTCGACGGCACCAAGCCCGAGTACCCCCGCCGCATGCACCTCATTCAAGGCAGCGACGCCCACAGCCTCGACACGTTCCTCGAGGGGAAGAACGTCCGCTATGGTGTGGGTGAGCGTGCCACAGAGCTAAACCTGCGCGAACGCTCGTTCGATGCGCTGCGCGAGCTGTTTGCGTCGAATGACTTCGCACGGACGCGCCCCTACGCCTCAGACCGCGGCGCGGTGGATTTTGTGCTGTCAGCGCGCGATGAAGGGCAGACGATGGTGCAGTCCTTCTATGAGACGCTCGATGCAGAGACGCTGCCGCGTGTTCTGGCGGACATCTGCGCCTTCGCTAACACAAGCGGTGGCACAGTCTACATCGGGCTGAGCGCGCAGAAAGGGCGCTCACCGCTGGGTGTGTCGGACGTGCAGAGCTTGATACGCCGCCTGACCGAGGAACTCAACCGCGCGATCACGCCTGCGCTGGATGTTGACTTCGACACGCACGAGACGCTTGGCAAGACGATCCTGCGGGTGCTCGTCCCGTTTGGCGAGGAGCGCCCCTACGCCCTCAACGACCATCAGATCTACATCCGCGACGACGGCGAGACCGAGCTGGCCGTGCGCGATGAGATCGTGAACTTGGTGCGGCAGGGGCTGACGTTTGAACACGCGGATTTGACGGCTGTGCCTGCGCCGACCACGCCGCAGCCCGTGCCCAATACCGACACCGAGACGATCAGCACGCCGCGCTCTGGGGTGGAGATTGCCGAAGTTGAAGAGCGCGGCGACACACGCTACTTCACCATGCGCGACCTGCGCAACGGCAACCTCGTCAAGAACGTGACGATTGATTCGGCGCGCCGCCTGTGGCACTACGCCATCAAGCAGTACACCGGCAACCCCATCAAACCCTCTAACGTGGAGTGGCAGGGCAACATTGGCCTTGCGCGGCGCTATGAGAAGGGCGGCGAGGTGCGTTATGACCTCGTGCTGCGTGATGGCGACCGCCTGCGTGTTTTCTACGGTGTGACGGAGGCAGGCATGCAGGATGCGTGGGAGGTATTCCTACCATCCGACAACGGCGCGGAGAGCAGCGAACAGCCATAACCTCTACACCAGCGAGGGCACATCAGCGCCCTCGCTGCGGTTTCATTGGCTGGGTCGGAGTTGGATAACCAACGTCTCGTAAGCCTCAAGTGTGGGTTTGGGTTGATAACCTGTCAATTCGCCGTTGGCGTTGAGCGTAAGCGGCGCCACCTCCCCGCTGCCAAACACGACCACTGGCCGCAGCCCGTGCGGCAAGGTGAAGCGCGGCAGGTCAATCGTGGCGTTTTCAGCTGGTCGCCGGCCGAAGTTGACGACGATGAGGAACGTGCCGCTGTCGTCGTGCCGCAGGTAGCTCATCACGCGCGGGTTGTTCACATCTGCGATGTAAATATCACCGGTGCGCAGGGCCGAGTGGGCATTGCGCAGGTGGATGAGGCTGCGGTAGTGGCTGAGCAGTGAGTTGGGATCGGTCGTTTGAGCGGCGACGGTGACCGCCTCGAACCCGGGCGTGAGAGGCTGCCACGGCGTGCCAGTGGTGAAGCCGCCGGTGATGGGCGTCGCGTCCCACTGCATGGGCGTGCGAATCAGCTCATCCGGCTTATCGCCCACCATGCCGATTTCTTCGCCGTAGTACACAAACGGGATCCCGGGCAGCGTCATCATCAACGTGGCGATGACGCGATTCGCGCCGATATCCCCGCGGAGCTGCGTCTGCAAGCGCGCTTGATCGTGGTTGGTGCTGAACGTGGCCCATGTCCCCGGCGGGTATTCGCGCAGGACGAGGCGCAGTTTGTTCTCCACGGGGCGCTTAGTGGCGGTGATGCCGCCGCTGATGAGCGCCTCGGCAAATTCAAACTCGAACGCAACATCGACTGAACCCTCATTGATGTAGCGCCCGACGACCGTCGTGCCATCCCAGATCTCGCCGATGGTGACCGCCTCGGGGTTGATGCGCTTGACGAACGTGTTGTAATCGGCCAGCCATGCGCGGTTGACGGGGGCGTTTTGCAGGATGCGCCGCCCGTCGATCTCGTCCTCAACCACGTACTTGATCGCGTCCATGCGGAAGCCATCCACGCCCATCTCATCCAACCAGAAGGCAGCAATGTCCTTCATCTCGACGGTGACTTCAGGGTTGTTGTAGTTAAGGTCGGGCATTTCGCTCCAGAAGGCCGCGTAGTACCAGCGCCCCTCGCGGTTGTACCATGCGCGCTCACCCCACGGGCCGAGGAAGCTGGGGTTGGTCTCCTCCCACCAGTACCACGTGTCGTACTTCGGATCGCGGGCGGCGGACGCTTGGAACCACGGGTGCTGGCTGCTGGTGTGGTTGACGACCATATCGACGACCACGCGAATCCCACGGGCGCGAGCCGCGTCCATCAAGGCGTGGAAGTCCTCGCGTGTGCCGTAGTCTTGTTCGATGGCGCGATAATCAACTGCGTCGTAGCCATGATAGCTGGCAGCTTCGAACACCGGCAGCAGCCAGATCCCCGTGATGCCGAGGTCATCGGTTGTCGAGGGGTCGCCATCGTTGAGGTAGTCGAGCTTTTCGATCAAGCCGCGCAGGTCGCCCACACCGTCACCGTCACTGTCGTAGAAGCTGCGCACGAACACGACGTACCATGTGGTATCGACCCACCACGGCGCGGCCTCCTGCGCGCGCATGGGCGTAACCAGCAGCGCGAACGCCGCCGCAAACAGCAGCAGGGAACGAGTCATCCGGTGTGTCTCCATCGCTAGACGGGGAGCAGGACGCCCTGCTCGAACTCTTTAAGCACGCGGCGCGCGATGACGATCCGCTGGATTTCGCTTGTGCCCTCGCCAATCTGCATCAGGCGCTGGTCACGATACATACGCTCGACCGGATACTCGCGGCTGTAGCCGTAGCTGCCGTGGATCTGGATGGCGTCGAAGCAGACGCGCTCGGCGACCTCGCTGGCTTTGAGCTTGGCGATGGCCGCGATCTTGGTGTAGTCCTTGCCCGCGTCTTTCATCCATGCAGCTTTGTAGACGAGCGTCCGCGCGGCTTCGATCTCGACGGCGGCGTTAGCGATCTTCTCCTGCACGAGCTGCTTGTGGGCGATGGGTTCCCCGAAGGCTTTGCGCTCTTGTGCATAGCGCACCATCTCCTCATAAGCGCCCTGCGCCAGCCCTACGCTCAGCGCGCCGATGCTGATGCGACCGCTGTCGAGCGTCTGCATGGTCATGTAGAAGCCGTGGCCTTCTTCGCCGAGCAGGTTATCAAGCGGCACGCGCACGTTCTCGAACGAAATCATGTGGGTGGGGGAGGCCTTCAAGCCCATCTTCTTCTCGGGCGGGTGAACGGTCACGCCCTCGCGATCCGTTTCGACCAGCAGCATGCTGAAGCTGCGGCTGCCGCCTTCGGGCCGCGTGCGCACGAGCACCGTGATGACGGGCGCAAAGCTCACATTGGTGATCCACGCTTTGGTTCCGTTGATGACCCACTCGTCGCCATCGCGGACAGCGCTGACCTGTGCGCCGCCCAGCAGGTCGCTGCCGGCTTGCGGCTCGGTCAGCGCGAGCGCCCCTAGCACCTTGCCGCTGGTCAAGATGGGGAGCCAGTGTTCTTTTTGGGCAGGGGTTCCCCATGCAGCGATGGGGCCGCAGCCCAGCCCATTGTGTGCGCTGATGCTCAAGCCGGTGGAGCCGCACACGCGCCCGATTTCTTCGACTGCGACGCTGGCCGCGATGGTGTCCATGCCTGCGCCGCCATAAGCCTCGTCGACTTGGAGACCAGTCAGCCCCAATGCAGGCATTTTGTGGATCGCGCTCCACGGCAGTTCACCGGTTTCGTCGGCGTGGGCGGCGTGCGGCTTGATCTCGGACTCGCAGAAATCGCGCAGGGCACGCTGAAACATCTTGATGTCGTCTGGCAGTTCAAAATCCATTCTTCCCTCACAACAACGCTGTTTCAATTTCCACCCTATAATAGCAAACCACGGCGCGTTTCGCGCGACCACATTAGCGACCATAAAGGGGATATATCGCTATGGCCAAACTCACCGCGCGTATCGGTCTAGGGCGCTACGAAGCCGATCAGTATTATCACGCTGCGCTGCAAAGCTACCGCGATCGCCGCCCGCGCGATGCCATCCAAAATATGGACTACGCGCTGATGATCCTGCCTGACCACCCTGAATATCTGGCGGCGCGCGCTTTCTTCCACCTTGAAGCTGGGCAGCTCGAACAGGCCGAGCGCGACACCGACGCTGCCCTGCGCGTCAACCCGTTTGAGGTGCTGGCCAACTACAACAAGGGCGTGCTGCACTTTCAGCGGCGCGAATGGCCTGAGGCGCAGCAGGCCTTCATGAAAGCATGGGCTGCCGATACGCAGCGCGCCGAGACGCAGTACTACCTCGCGCTGGTGGCTTATCGCATGGGCGATATCGACAGCGCCCGCCGCTGGATGCAAGGGGCGCGGGCGCTGCTCGAGGCGCTCAACGACAAGGCGCGCCTCGTCGATGCTGACGCATGGCTGCGCGAGTTTGACCTGCGCGGATCCTAAGCGCTCACTTGCCTAGTGCGACGCCGCCGCCGCGGGCGATGCGGTTGAGCACGTTGAACCAGAAGGGCGCGCCTTGCGCCACCGCGACCATCGTCACCGCCAGCCCGATCACCTTCGTCAGCAGCAGGCTGAACCAATTCGGGCTGAGGAAGGGGATGAGGTTCCACAGGTTGTTGCTGTTGTTGAACAGCGCGGCGTTGGCGGGGTCGTTCGCGTCGACATCGTGCAGCGGTTGGAACTGCCAGCCCAGCGGCAAGTTCAGCCCCACGAGCAGGTCAACCGTCGACTGGGCGGCGGTGAGGTTGTTGGCAATCTCACCGATTAGCTCACCCGTGTCGGGGGTGGGCTGAGGCGTAGTAGGGGCGATCCGCAGCGGGCTTTCGACGACAATCGGCTGCTGGGTGAGGTTGGCGGCGCTGGTGGCCACAGTGAAGCGCAGCGCGGGATCGCTCCACAGGGCGCGGGCGATCTGCAGCGAATCGGCGTTGAGGATGAGGGCGAGCAGCAGCCCGACCCCCAACGAGAGCAGCCCCATATAGCGGCTGAACGCATCTGACACGCGCGACATGCCATCGTTAAACCATGCTGTGAGCTGGCGTTCGGCGTCGTCGAGCGTGCGGCTGGTTGAGAGGACGGTCTCCATCACCCTGCGGAAGTAGGGATTTTTGATGCTGCGCAGGCCAGCGACGAGGCTGATGACGCTGTCGCGCTCGAGGCCGATGCGCCCCACCAGCGTGTCGATCTGCGCCATGGCCTCGATCAGCGCAGCGCGGTAGACCGGGTCTTGGACGCTGGCGATGACCTCGCGCAGTTCGCTGATGCCTGTGCCGGTTTCAGTCACTTGGGTGATGGCAAGGCGCAGCCGCCGCCGATCTTGGCCAGCGGGCATGCCATCGACAATGTTGAACAGCGCCGCGAACAGATCCTTATCTTGGCTTACACGGATTACGTTCATCAGGACGTTGACGAAGGTGGCGGGGTCGATGTAATTCACTGGGTTGACTGGCCCGGTGGCAATGCGGGCAGCTTGTTCGTCGGTCAAACGCTGCGTTGGCAGTATCATTTCATCGCGCACAAGATTGATGAGTGGGTGGGACAGCACACGCGCCCGCAGGATCGGATCCTGAATCAGATCGTTGATGCCGTCGCGCAGATGGTTCGAGCGCAGCTTGAGGAAACTGGCGACGACGTTGTTGATTTGTGAGACGAGGATGCTTAACAGGACGTAGACAAACACCAAGCCGATGATGACTTGGATGATCGGCGAGTCGATGCTCATACGCGGCCCCCTAGTGGTGTACCCTTCCCGACTTTCATTGTACTCGGAATGCGCTCATCCACCAACGAGGCGAGGGTTGGCCTCACCCCTAAATCCCCCCTCCCGTAGAGGGGGAACTTGGGCATGCTGCTTTTCGATAGGGATGATGCGTCAGCGCCGTCGTCGGAGTGCTGCTAGGGCGATGCGGGCGTGCGCGAGGGGGTCGGGGTCGGCGTCGCGGTGAGGGTGGCGCTTGGCGTGGGCGTAGGGGTATTGGTAGGCGTGAGCGTGATGGTGGGCGCTGGGCGGAAAGTGCTGGTGGGCGTGGGGGTGGGGTTCACCGGTTGCAGCAGCGTTTGGAAGATGTAGCCCTCGTCGATGCGGCGCGTGCGTGGGTCGCGGTCGATGAGGAACCACTCCCCTTGCTGCTCCAAGACACAGACGACTGTCCCCTCGCTGATCGTCTCAAGGACAGCGGCTTGGGTGCTGGGCTGGCGGCGCACGTTGACGTTGCCTGCCCCCACGCGGACGCGGTAATCCTCACAGGTGGGTTGAGGGGTGTTAGTTGGCATGGCGGTGAAGATAGCGCTCTGGGTGTTAGTCGCTCGCAGCGCAACCTCGGTGGCGCGGGCTTGGGCTGTTGCCGTCGGGCGCAGCGCCCCACCCGCGCGGAAGAAATCCTGCACGCCCATGAGCAGGCGGAAGCCGCCGAACACCAGCGCCGCGGCGACTAAGGCGACAAACCAGCTCGGCGGCCCTTGATGCCTGCGAGAACTGTACATCGGTGTGTCTCCCTGCTTACACGCTGTTTATGCTAGCGCAAAGCAGCACCGGATGTTAGGCGCTAGACGAGCGTTTGACCAACGATTCGATGGCGGCTTGAAGCTTGTCGGGCGTCCACGGGCGCGGCAGGAAGCCATCAATGCCGCTGCTGGCCATGCGCTGTGGCAGCGTGTCGTCGTACTCATAGGCGCTGACTAACAGGATCGGCATCTGGTGGAGGGTGGAGTCGGCACGGATGGCGGCGGCAAGGTCAAAGCCGCTCATCCCTCCCATGCGGTCATCGGTGATCACAAGGTCGAACTGGGATGTTTTCAAGGCTGCCAGCGCGCTCTCCCCATCGTGGGCGCTGGTCGATTTATGTCCCAACATGGTGAGCATGTAGCCCATGATTTCGGTATTTTCGCGGTAATCGTCAACAACCAAAATGGATAAAGACATGGCAGTGCATCCAGTAGATTGAGGTGAGAATAATCATCCTCCATTGTAACAGACGTGTCGGCAGTGGGCACTATACGTTCATGTGGGTTATTGCCTTGTGAAGAGTCATTACCCACATTTTTCGCAATATATCCCACGTAAATCCCAAATTATCCCGCATTTAACCCACATCGGCGGCAATTTTGCTCGATAGGATGCGGCCATCGGGGTGCAGGCTGACGACCCACTTGGCGAGCAGGCCGGTGGCGTAGTGCAAGCCCGGGGTCATGCGGGGCTGCCCCAGCGTGGTGTACTTGACGGTGAAGGTCTGAGGTTCCTCGCGCGGGTACAGCATGATCGCTACGTGCTGCTCAACGGTCGGGTCGATCACTTCAGCCTCGAACATCACAGCACGCCCATTCTGATGCAGGAAGGCGTCGCGGATTTTGATGTGGACGCCCTCGGCCGGGTTGAACTGCTGCTCACGGTGCGCGGCGACGATGTCGGGCGCGGGAACGGGGGTGTAGATGACGACGTGCGGCATACTCAGCTCCTGTAGGGCGGGTGGCTCTGGGAACGGGGCAGGGGTGCGCTGGTAGAGAAAATAATGGCCGGGGCGGCCTTCGGCCAAGCCTTTGGCTTCATACTTGGTGGTGATTAACCGTGGGAAGGTATGCGTCCACGGGGTGGGCAGGCAGTTCTGCAAGGCAGGGGCATTTGACAGCACCTCGTGCGCCATTGCAGCGTAGTCGCGGATGTCGGTGGCGAGGTAGAGCCGCCCGCCGATCTCAAGGCGGCTGGCGAGGTAGGTGGCTGTGTCGGGCTGAATCAGGCGGCGCCCGCTGTGGCGCTTTTTGAACCACGGGTCGGGGTAGTTGATGTGGAACTCGCGCACGCTGCGCGGCTCGAACAGGTGAGCAAGGGCGGCCTCGGCCTTGCTGAACACGGCACGGGCGTTATGGATGCCGTTCAGCCCCAGCTTGCGCTCGGCCTTTTCGAGCGAACGACTGGCAATTTCAAGGCCAATCACGTTGCAATCGGGGTGCTGGCGCGCTAGTTCCAGCAAGTAGTTGCCGTTGCCGAAGCCGATCTCGACGATGAGGGGCGCACGACGGCCGAACACAGCTGCCCAGTCAGTCGGCCACGGCAGGTTGTAAACGCTAAGTTTGGGGTGTTGATAGGCAGTCATGACAAGGCTTTCAGGTGACGCGCAGCCCCAACTATAGTCAGCGTGTGCGTGGGCTGCAAGGCTAGGGGAAGCGCTCTCCATCTGGCGTGAAGAACAGCACACCGGCGGGGTCAAAGCGCGCGTGGATGGTTTCGCCTGTGTGATGGAGTGTCTGCTGGTCACATTCGATGCGCCACTCGAGGCCGTTGGTCTCCACTTCCAGCAGTTGGCGGCGCACCCCGTAGAGATACTGCGCTTGGATGATACGCCCCCCGACCCCCGCAGCGTCAAGATGGACATGCTCGGGGCGGATGCAGAGCGTCAGCGGTGTGCCCTCCGGCAGCGGCTCTGGCAGGGTGACCGGCGGCCACAGCGGGTGCGTCCATTGGCCAGCGCGCACGACCCCCTCAAAGCGGTTGATGGCGCTGCTGCCGATGAATTGAGCGACGAACAGGTTGATAGGGTCATTTCGCAGCGTGTCATAGTCACCGGCCTGTTCGATGCACCCGTTGTTGAGCAGGATGATGTTTCCGCCAATGGCAGCGGCTTCGGCTTGGTCGTGGGTGACAAGAACCGTCGTGATAGGGAACTCTTGCAGCAGCTTTTGCAGTTCCAAGCGCGCGGCAGCCCGAAGCTTGGCATCAAGGTTGGCAAAGGGTTCATCCAGCAGCAGCAGCGATAGATCACGGGCGAAGGCGCGCGCGATGGCCACCTGCTGCTTTTCTCCGCCGCTGAGGTGGTTGGGGGTGCGTTCGAGCAGTTTCTCTAGGCCAACGCCTGTGATAGCCGCTACGCGGCGCACCCGCTCGGGCACTTCACGCTCGCGGCGGCGCAAAGCGAGGAAGAAGCCGATGGTGCGCTTGGCTTCCCAGTGAGGGATGAGCGCGTAATTTTGGAACACCATGCCGATATTGCGGCGCATCGGATCCGTCTCATTGAGCGGGATGTCGTTGTAGAGAACGCGGCCGGAGGTGGGTGTTTCAATGCCCGCGATGAGACGCAGCAAGGTTGATTTGCCGCTGCCGCTTTCGCCCAGCAGGGCTACCCGTCCGCCTTCGCTGATCTTGAACGAGATATCCCGGATGACGGGGGCAGGCTGGTTGGGGTAACAAAACGTAACGTGATCTACCGTAACAAAGGTCATACCGCTTACTCATAAGCTGGGCTGAAAGCATGACGCCCAATGATGAGCCAATGATGAGAAATTCTTAAGTTGCTTGACAATCTTATAGAACGAATGTTCAATAAGAACATATGATCTGTAGGCTGCATCACATTTCTATTCTGTTCAAAAATCAGGGGAGGCAGTTCGATGTATACCGTCACGAAGTACCCGCATGGCTGCTTTAGTTGGGCTGATTGCAGCGCCACCGAGTTTGATGCGACGCGCACCTTTTACCGCGAGGTGATGGGCTGGGAGGCGGTCGACTTGCCAATGGCAGAGGGGGCCTACACGATCTTCAAGCTCGATGGTCACGATGTGGTGGGGCTAGGGTTGCAGCAAGCAGGCTTCCCCTCCGCGTGGAACCAATACATCACAGTAGAAGACGTTGACGCGCTGATGCCACGGGTGACGGAGCTGGGGGGCACGGTGATCGAATTGCCATTTGAAGTGGGGGACAATGGCCGTATGGCGCTCATCCAAGACCCCACCGGCGCGATGGTCTGTTTGTGGCAGCCGCGCGCTCATATCGGCTCAAGGATTGTAAACACCAAGGGCGCTGTTGGTTGGAACGAACTGCACACCACGGATATGGCCGCTGCGCGTGACTTTTACGGTGGCTTGTTGGGCTGGACGTTCGAAGAAGGGGAGCACACGGCACAGTATCAGATGTTCTTCCTCAATGGGCGTGTGGCCGGGGGGATGATGCCGCATGAGAACGTCTCATCGGATGCAGCGTCGTATTGGCTGCTTTACTTCAACGTGGAAGACATCCACGCTGTGCGCGAAAAGATTCGGGCGCACGGCGGCAGGATTCTGTTTGAAACGCTCGATGAGGTGGGGCCGCGCATCACAGCGGCAGATCCATCGGGGGCGGTTGCTGCATACATCCAAGCGAACCGCGCAGATGAGTGGGTTGACCCGTCCTAGGCCGCGCGCAGTGCTGCTGCCGGTAGTGTCTAAATCACTGGTGATGGCCCTGCCTCCTGCACCTTACCCCTTGTGCTAGTTGAACGCCGGACGCTAAAGCATCCGGCTGCAACACGCCCCCTGAAGGGGGCTTTAGCCTCCGCGCGCCAGCCAGAGGCTTCAGCCTCTGGCGCACGGCCACCTTCTGCTGCGGCTTAGGTACTCTCTTTCGAGAGGGGAGTGTCTGAATCCCTCACCCCTTGTCCCCTCTCCCACGCGCCGCTGCGCGGCTGAGGCGAGGGGTGGGCCGCCCTCACCCCTCAATCCCCCCTCCCGTGGCGAGGGGACTTGCCCCTTCTCCTTCGGGAGAAGGGGTTGGGGATGAGGCCTTGCTATCCATCGATCACGACACGATGTCCATGTCACTGCTCACGGTCGAAGCTAGTCAACATGACCGCAGGCCAGACAGGGTAAGGGGCAGATCGCGCATCGTCACCATTTTAGACACTCCCGCTGCTGCCAATTCCTTGACAGCGCTGCCTATTCGAAGTACATTTCAGCTGTTGGGATCACGTAGGGGTTTGCGATGCTGCACCACAGCACGATGACCATGACCATGACGACTACCACTATGGCGCACTTGCGCGCACATGGTCGTTTCCGCTTGGTCTGATCTCAGCTCGACGAAAGCCAATCAGGCGTGTGGAAACCACCACACGCCTTTTTTATTGTGTTGCGTGGGAAAGGGCGCAGAGGCAATGAACATTACGATGAAGTTTGGCGGAACCTCCGTTGGCAGCGCACAGGCCATTGAAAACGTCGTTCAAATTGTGCAAGAAGCCGTGGCGGCGGGGCATCGGGTGGCGGTGGTGGTCTCGGCCATGTCTGGTGTGACGGACATGCTGCTGAACTCGGTGCAAGCGGCAGTGAACGGGGATAAGTGGGGCTTCATTCAGCTCAACAACGACATCCGCGAGAAGCACACCAACGCGCTGCACGAGCTGATGCCCGCAGGCCGCAACCGCGATGACATTCTCGGCCAACTTGATGCAATGCTGCGCAAGCATCAAGACCTGTGCGAGGCTATCAGCATCCTCGGTGAGGCCACGCCGCGCATCATGGACGCGATCGTGAGCTATGGCGAACGGATGAGCAGCCGCATGGTGGCGGCCGTCATGGCGGATCGCGGTCTAGCGGCGCAAGCGCTGGATGCCAGCCAGTTCGTCATCACCAACGACGACCATCAGAACGCGGAACCCCTCTGGCCAGAGACGGCCGAGCGTATCCGAAATAACCTGCTGCCGATTGTGGAATCGGGCGTGGTGCCGGTGCTGACGGGCTTCATCGGGGCGACGCGCGGCGGTGCGGTGACGACGCTGGGGCGCGGCGGGAGCGATTTCAGCGCGTCGATCTTTGCGGCTTATCTCAACAGCGATGAACTCATCATCTGGACGGACGTGGACGGCGTCATGACGACCGACCCACGCCTTGACAAGCGCGCGAAGGTGCTGCCCTATGTGAGCTATGCCGAAGTCGGCGAGCTAGCGTTTTATGGCGCGAAAGTGCTGCACCCCAAAACGGTGCAGCCGATTATCCAGAAGAAAATTCCGCTGCGGGTGCGCAACACGTTTAACCCGCGCCACCCGGGGACGCTCATCGGCGCGGAGATGGAGGACACCGGCCACTTCATCCGCGCGGTGACGTGTGTTCGCAAGGTGAGCATGCTCACCGTCAGCGGCAAGGGCATGCTGGGCGTGCCGGGCATCGCAGGGCGCACCTTCCTTGCGACCGCGCGCGCTGGGGCGAGCATCTTGATGATCTCCCAGTCGTCGTCCGAGCAGAGCTTTTGTTTCACGGTGATCAATCAGAAGGCGCAGGCCGTTAAAGAAGCGGTCGAGCAGGAGCTTTCAGCGGAGATCGCGCGGCAGGACGTTGACAGCGTGGATGTCATGGGCGAGGTCGCCATTGTGACGGTGGTCGGCGCGGGGATGCGGCATCGCCCGGGCGTGGCTGGCAAGGTGTTCAGCATCATGGGTAACAACAACGTGAACGTCTTGTCGATTGCGCAAGGCTCATCGGAGTGCAGCATCTCATTCGTGGTCGATGAGCGCGATATTCCGGTGGCAGTGGAGCGCCTGCACGACCTCGCGCTAGAAGCCGTGCAGGCCGAGCCGTCACGGGCTTAGCTGCACGATCTGATAAGTGCGCCGCAGAAACTCGTTCAGATAGGCGTTGATGTAAGCGGGAGCGCCGTTCACCAGCGCAAGGGTGGTGGCGTTCCCGTCGGTTTCCACGACGCGCTGTACGCTGGCGCTTGACCAGTCGTTGGCGCTTGTGGCGGCGGCGATAAACTGGCGGTTGTCACTATCCCGCGCGACGGCGAACAGCGTGCCATCCTCCGCTAGCGCCATGCCATCCGCGCCGAAGGGGATATCGAGGTCAACAAGGGTCACGGTGGGCGTCGGCTCAAGGGTAATCTTGAGCAGTGTCTTCTCCCCGCTGTTGGCCACGAGCAAGAAGCCGTTGGGGTGATAGACGATCCCATTTGCGCCGAGGAAAGTGCTGCTTAGCAGCGGATCGTTGACCAGCACGCTGGCTTCACCCTCTGCGCTCACTTGATACACGACACTGGTGAAACTGTCGGTGACGTAAGCCGTGCCATCCGGCGCGACCGTGACATCGTTGGCAAAGCTGCGGCCACTGCCGACGAGCGCCCCTAAGTCCACGTGGAATAGGCGCTGGCCGCTCGTCAAGTCGTAGGCTGCCAAGCGCGCTGCCCCCTCTTGCCCGAAGAAGGCGTTCGCGCCGCTGCTGGTGACGAGCAAGCGCTGGCGTTCGTCATCAAGCGCCAACCCAACGGTTGAGAGCAAAATTTCATCACGGATGATCACCTCAAAACGTCCATCGGGGAACACCCGTGACACATCCCCGCGCAGCAGCGACCCCACGATGAAGCTGCCGCCTGCCTCATCCCACACGATACCTTCTGGAACCCAGCCGAACGTGGGCGTTCCGAAGGCGATGATTTGCGCCTGCTCAGGCACGCTCGACGGCGCAAACGGACGATTCTGATAGACGATGACGATGCCCGTGATGCCCGCGCTGATGAGCACAAACACGATCACAAAGGCGATGAGTTTTCTCATAATCTGCTCCTCAAAAGCTTGAAAGATTAAGCTAGGCAAACCAGATAAGCACATAATTATTATTTTTTATAAAAAAGCGTTATAATTCAGTGCGAATTTCTCAAATGTTAAATTGCGGTTGTGAGGGTGGTATGAGACTTTTGGGATTGTTCTTACTCGGGCTGTGGTTGGCCGGCTGTACGCTCGGCGGGGTCGATGTGCAGGGCAACCCCGAAGGCGGCCTCGATATCACCGTGCGACTGACGGAGAACGAGGTTAACGCGTTGATTATGGGCGTGTTGGCCAACAACCCAAGCATTCCACTGCGGAATGTCACTGCTGATTTGCAGCCCGGGCGTATCGTCCTCAATGGGACGTATAACCGCCCCACAGGGGGCACTGCGAACGGGCGCATTGTGCTGAGCGTGTCGGTTGTGGATGGCGTGATTCGCCCTGTCATTACCGAGGTCGATATCGAAGGTTTCAGCGCCAACGATGCGACACTGCGTCAATTCAACGATCAGCTTGGGCAGGCGCTGGGCGCGCGCGGCACACAAGCCAACCGCAATGCGCGGATCACAGTCTTAGCAATCACAGATACCACGCTGACGTTCACGCTGCGCGTCAGTCGGTAAGCAAAGCAGGGTCGAAAGCGTTTGGATTCGTTTTGTCAGAAAGAATGGCTCATGAAAAAATATGTGAGTGCAAGTCCAGAAGTAGAAATTGGGGGCTACGGCATCAAGGCCTATGAGCTGGCCTACAGCAAGCAGGATTTTGACCATATTTTACAGGCGTATGGTCTGACCGAGGTTGACCCCGAGCAGTGGTATCCGCAGCAGCTCACGCTTGACATTCAGAAAGCTATTAAGAATTCGGAAAACGGTGGCGAACAGCTCATCGATGTGGGGATTGCTGTGATCGAGACTGCGCTGTTCCCGCCGTTAGAAACGCTTGATGATGTGTTCAACGGCTTCAGCATGCAATATGGGATGAATTTCCGCAATCATCCACCAGAAGAGGGGATCTTCGTCCGTAAAATTAGCGGTCAACACTACCAGATCATCAATGCAACGCCGCATTCTGACGAGATGGTGTTCGGCTATGTGTACGCGCTGGTCAAACGGTTTGCGCCAAAGTCGCGTCACCCGCGCGTGAGCTTTGACTCCTCCACGCCGATTGACGGCGACGGCGACACGATCATCAACGTGGAGCTGCGCTAGCCCTCAGCGTGGGTAGACTGCTAGCACCGCGGGCACAGCGTCGAACGAGTTGATAACGTAGCGCGAGGCCGCGATGGCCATCATGGTGCTGCGTCCCCCGTCGAGGTTGAAGGCGGACACAAGGTCAAGGTCAGCGCTGGCGAGGTACTGGCTCAGGTCGTAGAGGCCGAGGCCAATGCCCGGCGTGGCCATGAGCAGGACGCGGCCTTGACTGTCCATCC
>JBDNCV010000076.1:0-17104 GCA_046719465.1 Anaerolinea sp. | reverse complement strand
TTTACAACTTGATCGTTGGTCGCTTAGAAGGCCTCACCCCTGAATCCCCTCTCCCGAAGGAGAGGGGACTTAGCCCCCTTCTCCCCCCGGAGAAGGGGGTTGGGGGTTGAGGCCCTCTACTGCATGATCTCGGCCATGAAGGCGTCGTTCAGGGCGCAGCGGGCGGCAAAGTCGCCCACGAGGCCGCAGGGCGGGGCCGAGGCGAACGCGCTGACCTCCGACAGCAGCTCATAGTACTTCTGATCGGGGTCGTCGAGGTTGACCAAGCGCGCGATGTACATCGGGACGAGCGCCTGATGATCGCCCGGGCGCATGTAGTACGTGCCCTTCGGGCCTTCCCAGATCAAGCCCTCAATGGCCGGGCCGAGGGCTTCGGGCAGCGTGTCGCCGCCGGTGGCTTCCAAGCCCGCTGCGATGGCTTGCGCCGTTGCAAAGCCGCACTCGGTGAACAGGTCGGGCACGTCACCGTTGAAGAACTTGATGTGATTCTCCACCATCCAGTCGTTGATCTCGTTCTGCGGGAAGCTGTAGTGATAGACGATCCACGACACATTGCCGATGGTGCTGGGGTCGCTGGCGCGGACGATGTCGTTGCTGTTGAACGCGCCTACGACGTTGAGCGCGCTGTTCACGCCCAGCTCGGCAATCTGCTGGAACAGCGCCACGCTGGTATCGCCTGCCCAGATCGGCAGCATGGCTTCGGCCCCACTGGCGAGCACCTGCTGCAAGAAGGGCGTGAAGTCGGTTGTCTCAAGTGGGGCGAAGATCGTCTCGCTGACGAACTCGACGCCGAAGGCGCTGAGCGTCGCGCGGAAGCTGGCCTCCGAGGCGCGGCCAAACTCATAATCTGCCGCCAAGATGATCCACTTCTGCCCCAAGCCCTCCGTCGCAAACGAGGCCAGCGCCAGCGCGTCCTGTGCCGTGTTGCGGCAGGCGCGGAAGGTGTTCTCGTTGAAGTTGGCGCCGGTGATGGCCGGGGACGCGCCCGGAGCCGCAAACAGCAGCACATCATAATCGAGCGCGACCTGCTGCAAGCCGACCGTCACACCGCTGGAGGGCGCGCCGACGAGGATTTCCGCCCCAGCCTGCTCCAACGCCGAGCGGGCTTCGCTCGCACCGCGGTCGGCATCACTGGCGGTGTCGCGCACCAGCAGCTCAATCGGCCGCCCTGCGATCACCACATCGGCCAGCGCGGCGTCGATGGTGTCATAGTTGGCCGGGTCTAAGCCTGCGGCGTAGATCAAGCCCAGCTTGAAGCCGTTTTCTAGCTCGCCGCCGTAGATGGCCAGCGCGCCGCTCTGGTCGCTCAACAGGGCGATGCGCAGCGGCTCGCCTTCTTGAGCGTGGATGCCCAACGCGCCGACCAACGCCAGCGCCCCAACCGTAAGCCATTTGCGTAACTGCATCGTCAATCCTCCTAAAAAAGAACAAAATACACTTCTCACATCGGTGATGCCGCCGCGCGCCTCACTCAGGCGCGATGACGACGGCTTCGCCTTCTAGCACAAGCTGCCCGTCTTGGTTCAGGCAGTCGGTTTTCAGCGTGACGATGCGCTTATCCTCGCGGTAAGCCGTCACCGTCACGCGCGCCGTGATCGTATCGCCCAAGAACACCGGCGCTTTGAACTTGACACTTTGGCTGAGGTAGATGCTGCCCACCCCCGGCAGGTCATTGCCCAGCACCGCGCTGATGAGGCTGGCTGTGAGCATCCCGTGGGCGATGCGCCGCCCGAAGCGCGTCTGCGCGGCGGCTTCCTCGTCAAGGTGGATGCTGTTCATGTCGCCGCTGGCCGCGGCAAACTGGCGGATGCGCTCATCGGTGATCAGGGTGGTGCGCTCGGCGCTGTCGCCTACCTTAATCGGCATGGGTCGTCTCCTCGTGGGTCAGGGATGAAGGCTGCTGGGCGGCTTGGGCGATCAACTCGCGCTTGAGGATTTTGCCTGCCCCGCTGATCGGCAGGCTGGCGCGAAATTCAACGCTGTGCGGGACTTTATAGCCCGCGAGGAAGTGCCGCAGGTGTTTCAAGAGGTCGTCCTCGGTGGCGGTCATCCCCGCTTTGAGCACCACAAACGCCTTGCCCACTTCGCCCCATTTGGGGTGCGGCACGCCCACCACCGCGCACATCTCGACCGCTGGGTGCTGATACAGCACCTGCTCGATCTCGGTCGGGTAGATGTTCTCGCCGCCGCTGATGAACATGTCCTTCTTGCGGTCAACGATGGTGTAGTAGAAGTGCTCATCCATCGTGGCCAGATCGCCCGTGTGGAACCAGCCCTCCTCGTCCACGGCGGCGGCGTTGGCCTCGGCGTTGTTGTAGTAGCCGCTGCACAGGCTGGGGCCGCGCAGCACCAGCTCACCGACTGTGCCGGGCGGGACGGGGCGGTTGTGCTCATCGACGATGCGCGCCTCGACGAAGAAGTTAGGCCGCCCAATGCTGCCCGCCTTGCGGATCGCGTCCTCGGGCGCAAGGGCGAACACCCCCGGGCCAAACTCGCTCATGCCGAAACCTTGCTTGAACTGCACGCCCTTCTCGCGCTGGAACTGCTCCACCAGCGGGATCGGCAGGGGCGCGCCGCCGCTGGTGCAGAAGCGCAGGTTGCTTAGGTCGGCCTCGGCCCAGTTAGGGGCGGCGGTCATCATCTGGTACATGGTCGGCACGCCCGCGTAAACCGTCGCGCCGTAGTCCTCCAACAGCGTGAGCACCTGCTCCGCGTCGAACTTGCGCGTGAGGATCACCGTCCCGCCCAAGATGAGCAGCGGCAGCGTGTAGACCAGCAGCCCGCCCGTGTGGAACATCGGGAAGGTGTTCACAGTGATGTCGCCGTGCTGCAAGTCGTGGATGATCGTGTTGAGGGTGTTCCACGCGATCATGCGATAGCTGATCTGCGCGCCTTTGGGCGTGCCGGTCGTCCCACCGGTGAAGATGAGGCAGGCGATGTCCTCCTCGTGCTGATTGTCGAGAGAGACCGGACGCAGCACGCTCTCTGAAAGGGTGCGCTCGAAGTCGCGGCTGCGGGGGATGCCGCGCCCTTCGAGGTGAACAAAGTGCTGGATTGACGTGTCAGCCTCGGCGATCTGACGCACGGTGGCGCAGAAGTCGTCGCTGTAGATCAGCACGGTGGGGGTGGTCTGCGCGATGAGCGTCAACAGCTCGCGCGTGCTCAGCCGCCAGTTGAAGGGGGCCATGATCGCGCCGAGTTTGGTGCAGGCAAAGAACGTATCGAGGAACTCGACGCCGTTCATGGCGAGGATGGCCACACGGTCGCCCTTGCGGATGCCTGCGCCGTCGCGCATCCAGTTGGCGAGGCGGTTGGCGCGCGCGTTCAGTTCCGCATAGGTAAAGGCGCGGTGTGGGGTTTTGCCTGCGTCCACGACGGCCAGCGCGTCAGGGGTGTAAAGAGCGCGTTTGCCCAAGATATCGCCGAGTGCCATGTCTGCCCCTAGTCCTTCAGCCGATAGGCGGTGCTGTGTTTGACTTCGTTGAGGACGATCTCCACGTCGATCCGTTCGATGCCGTAGATCGTGCGCACGTGGTCGTTGAGCAGGCGATCCAGCGCTTCATGGTCAGCCACAGCGGCCTTCACCAGCAGGTCACAGCCGCCGGTCGTGCGGTAGATCTCCTGCACCGCGCTCAGCGCTTCCAGCCGCGCCTGCACGTCGCAGAACACGTCGCGGCTGTGGGGCTGAAGGCTGAGGCGCAGGAAGCACACCAGCCCGTAGCCGACTGCCTGCCGATCCAGCAGCGCCACGTACTGGCGGATCACGCCGTCGCGCTCCAGCCGTTTGATGCGGTTGTGGACGGCGGGCTGCGAGAGGTGAATCTTGCGCGCCAAGTCCGTCACGCTGATGCGGCAGTTCATCTGAAGTTCCTCCAAAATCGTCAGGTCGAGCTGGTCATAGCCTCGTGCTTGTAGGCTGGTCTTGTCCAACGGTGTGTCCCTCGCAATTTACGCATCCCTGACGTGATTGTCGTTCAATTGGGGGCGGGCGCAACCGGGGGCCTCACCCGCCCAGATGCCGGTGCAGCGCCGCGTTGAAGGCCTCAGGCTTTTCGATGAAGGGCGTGTGGCCGCAGTTCTCAAACACCACCTCCTCATAGTGGCCGCCGTGCGCCTTGTACTGTTCCAACACAGCGCGCGTCTGGCCGACCATCGGCTGCGGCGGGTAGACCTCCGCGCCCGGCCAGCCCGGCACGGCCCCCAGCGCGCCCAGCGTGCCCATGTCGAACAAGCTGTTGTCGCTCACAATCTGGTCGTCCGCCCCGCGCACCCACAAGATCGGCGGCTTGGGGTCGATGCGGTAGAGGCGCGTCACGTCGCCCGCGTAAAGCGGCGAGAGCGCGTTGGCCGTCCCAAACTTGCCCGGGGCAACGTTCGGCCAGTTAGCCGAGGGGGTCATGTCGCCCGGGTAGTCCTCCGGCCCGATGTGCTGGGAGAGCAGCGACGAGAGCAAGTCCTCCTCGCGCGCGGGGACGAAGGGGGGCTTCCAGTAGAAGCTGTTCATGACGACGCGCGGCGCGGCTTGGTCGTCTGTGCCGCGGTAGCCTTCGCTCATCAGCCGCGTGAAGTTGGGGTTGACGATGCCGCCGCCGCTGCCTGCGCCATCTGGCCAGATCATCTGCCCGTCCAGCCCCTTGCTGCCGCCGAAGCCATAGGGCGAGCCTGTGGCGACGAGCGCTGCCGTCCGCACGCGCTGCGGGGCGCGCATCAGGATTTCAAAGACGACGCTCCCGCCCATACTGTGGCCGACGACGTGGGCCTGCTCCACCCCAAGCGCGTCGAGCAGCGCGACGGCATCATCGGCGAAGTTGCCCATGCCCTGTGTCGCATCCACCTTGAAGCTGGGGTCAGCGCCGCCGTAGCTGCGTTGGTCATACGCTATCGCGCGGTAGCCGGTGGGCAGCGCCAGCATCGTCTCCTCCCAGAAGGTGGCGCTGCTGGCGTTGCCGTGGATGAACAGCACCGGCACGCCTGCCTCATCGCCGCAGGTCAAGACGCGCGTCGTCAGGCCGTTGGCCAGCGTGACGCGCTGCTCAGTGATGCCGGGGAGTACGGGGGGAGATGGGTTCATGGTGGGATGTCCTTTGGTCTATTTTTCAAACACTGGCTCAACCAGAGGCGCTAGCCTCCGGTGGTGTGGGCGTGTTGGCAAACCTCTCTTTCAACACGCGCTTGAGCACCTTGCCCGCCGCGTTGCGCGGCAGTTGGTCGACAAACGCGACGTGCTTGGGCGTTTTGAACTTGGCCAGCTTGCCCGCGCAAAACGCGATCACCTGTTCAGCGGTCAGTTCAGCGTTGGGCTTCAGCGCCAAGATCGCCATGCCGCACTCGCCCCAGCGCTCATCCGGCACGCCGATCACAGCCGCCTCGGCCACCTCTGGCATCTGATACAGCACCTGCTCCACCTCGGCAGGGTAGACGTTCTCGCCCCCGCTGATGTACATGTCCTTGAAGCGATCCACGATGTAGATGCAGCCCTCGTCGTCGATCATGCCCGCGTCGCCGCTGTGGAGCCAGCGGCTGCCGTGCTCGTCCAGCGTGAAGCTGCTGGCGTTGGCGTCCGGCCGGTTCCAGTAGCCGGGCGTGATGTTCGGCCCGCTGATGACCACCTCGCCCACCACGCCGACCGGCACATCGCGCATGTGCTCATCGACGACGCGCACGCGGGTATGCAGCAGCGGCTTGCCGACGCTGGTCGGCTTGGCCAACGCGCGCCGCTTGTCGATCAAGAACACCGTTGGGCTGGTCTCGGTCATGCCAAAGCCCAACTGGACGATAATCCCGCGCGCGGCGTAGCGCTCAAGGACGCTGACGGGCATCGGCGCGCCGCCGCACCCCCAACTGTAGACGCGGCTGAGGTCGGCGCGGTCAAAGGCCTCATGCTGGCTGAGGAACAGGTAGACGCTGGGCACGCCGAAGAAGTGGGTCACGCCCTGCGCGGGGTCGCTCAGCGTTTGCAGCGTCGTCGCCGCGTCGAACTGGCGGGCGACGATGACCGTGCCGCCGTGATGGAACAGCGGGTTAGCGTAAAGGTTGAGGCCGCCCGTGTGGAAGGTGGGCAGCACGACGTAGTGGACGCTCTCGCAGCTGAGGCCGGCGGGCGTGCTGATGTTGATGGCGTTCCACAGCGTCATGCCGTGCGTGATGAGCACGCCTTTGGGGTGGCCGGTCGTGCCTGCCGTGTACATGATGGTCATCGGGGTGTCGTGGGTCGTCTGCGGATCCATGACGACATCGGGCGCGGCGCTGGCGAGGGCTGCCTCATAGGCGGGCGCGTCGTCCGTCGGCTGGTTGGGGGCGTCGATCCGCAGGCGATGTTGGGCGGGGCTGCCCGCTGCGAGCGCGGGGACGCGCTCGGCAAACTCCGCGTCGTAGACGATCCCTTTAGCGCCGCTGTCGTTGAGGATGAACAGCAGTTCCGGCACGGCCAAGCGCCAATTGAGCGGCAGCATCATCGCGCCCAACTTCCAACATGCGAACTGAAACTCGAAGTAGTCGCTGCTGTTCTTGGCGAGGATCGCCAGACGGTCGCCAGCCTGTGCGCCCCATGCGTCGCGCAGATAAGACGCCAGCCGCGCCGCCCGCTCGTTGAATTGGCTGTAGCTAAACCGCCGCCCTGTCGCTTGATCGATCACCGCCAGCTTGTCCGGCGTGCGATCCGCGTGAAAGGCTAACCAGTCGGAGGCCAAGTATCGCATCATCATCACCCCCAGCGCAGCGCCACTGCGCTCCACGTGTAGCCTGTGCCCGCGCCCGCCAGCACCACCAGATCGCCCGGGCGGATTTTGCCCTGCGCCAGCCCCAGCTCCAACGCCAGCACTTGATCGACACTCTGCACGTGGCCGTAATCTTCTAAGTAAACGGATTGTTCCGGTGTGAGGCCAACCGCGTTGAGAATTTCGAGGTAGAACGAACGCTTCATGTGGGTGATCCCCAAGAAGCGCACATCGGCCAGCGTGTGGCCGCCCAGTTCCACCGCCTCCCGAATCACACGGACGAAGTTGGGCAGGCTTGTCGCGCCCAGCCGTTCGGCCATGTAGGCGGGGTCGGTCACGTCCAGCCGCCCGCGCAAGTCGCCGATGGCCTCCGGCTCGCCCTCGGCCACCGCCTCTCGCGTCAGCACCACCGTCTCGGAGAGGCTGCCATCAGTGACCGCCGCCGCGCCGATGATGAGGTTCTGCGCCGCGCCGCGCTGCAAGACCATCGCGCCGCCGCCTGCCCCAAAGTTCATCATGAAGCGGCTGCGCTCGTTGCGCGGGTTGATGAGGTCATTCTCGCGGCTGCCCGCCGCCAGCAGCGCGTATTCCAGCTTGGGGTTGGCCAGCATCAGGCTGCGGGCGGCGTCCATGGCGATGGGCGCGCCCGCGCACAGCGCGTACATCTCAAAGGCGTAGGCGTTGACCGCCCCAACGTTGTGCTGGATTTTGCTGGCAGCGTTCCAGACGAGGTGATCTTTGTGCTCGCTCCCGTGGGAGATGACGAGGCCGATCTGCGCGGGGTCGATGCCTGCCATCGCTATGGCGCGCTTGGCGGCCTCGCTTGCCATGAAGGTGACAGTCTCCCCCTCGCGTGCGACATGCCGCTGGCGGATGCCCATCTTCTCGCGCAGGATGTGCTCAGGGATGTTCGTGCGCGGGGCAAGGTCAGCGGCGGTTTCGACCGTCGCCGGGAAGTACGTCCCAATGCCCACAATGCCAACAGAAAGTGCCATTAAAAACGCTCTTTTTTAGTAAGTAGAAAGTGGGAAAGTAAGAAGTTGGAACGGCATGTCGGGCGCCTGCCGCGCTCGCAAAGATCAACTTGATACTTTCAACGTTTCGACTTGTAAGTTTTATTCATCATAGCGTCAGGTGGTGGGGCGCGCAGCAAAAATTCTATCGTCCTAGCGGGGCGCGCCTTTAGATTTATTCGTGTTGGGGGCAAGGGGCGCAAGGGCACGGCCTGCCGCGCCCCCAGCGGATGAGGGTTAAATTCTGCGCCGGGGCGTGCGATAATCAGGCAATTGTGCCCGCGCATCGAGCCAACACCACATGAACTTCCCGCTTCACTTTGACCCGATCCTCTACCCCGTCTGGCGGCGGCAGATGCCCACGCTGGCCAAACGCGCCTTGATGCCTGCCTTCCGTCGCTGGTTGGCCGCCGATGCCGACCTCACCCCACCGGACGACGCGCCCGCCATGAGCACGTGGCTCTACCGCTGGAAGCTGCTGGACGGCACACCGCGCGAGATTGCCGCGCAGCTGCAGGCGCTCCACCCGCAAATCGTCACCTTGAGCGCTGCCGAGCCGCCGCCGCACGACGGCACGCCCGTTCACCTGCCCGCCCAGTGGGAGCGCATCGACCGCGTGCTGCTGCGCTGGGGCGTGGTCTACCCGTGGGCGTGGCCGATGTTCGCGCAGATGGCCGCGGCTATCCTGCCCGTTGCCCGTGTGGAGGTGGTCGTGCCCTCGGCGTGGTGGGCGCGCGCGGTCATGGCCTACGCGCAGGCGCAGGGGGCCGCGGTGGAAGGTCTGTGCTTCTTAGTTGCGCCCACCGACGACATCTGGATCCGCGACTATGGGCCGCTCAGCGGTCGCACCGCTGACGGTCGCCCTGCCCTCGTGGACATGATCTACCGACCACTGCCCGCCTATCCGCAGGCTGCTGACGACGGCTTCAACCGGCGCTACGCCGCGCATCATCGCCTGCCGCTGGCTGCCCTGCCGCTGTACTATGAGGGCGGCAACCTCTGGTCGGATGGGCAGGGGACGCTCATCACGACGGATCACGCCTTGAGCGCCAACCGCCGCAACGATCACCACAGCCTCAGCGCTGACGAGCTGCTGGCCGCGCTGCGCCGCGTGCTGGCTGTCGAGAAGCTCATCATCACGCCGCGCATGCGCCTTGAGGAAACCGGCCACGTTGACCTCGTCGTCAAGCTGGTCGACGCGACGACCGTGTTCGTCACTGCGCCGGATCGCCTGAGCGCCGCCACCTTGAAAGCCGCCGAGCAGCTCATGCGGACGCAGACCAACGCGCGCGGCCAGCGCTACGACGTGCGCCTGCTGCCCACGCCGCCGCTTTACTTCAACTGGCTGCTGTTCCCGATTCGGCGCGGCTACACCAACGCGCTGACGGTCAACGGGCGCGTCCTTGTGCCCACTTACGGCCTGCCCAGCGACGAAACGGCGCTGCGTGCGTATACCGAAGCGATGCCGCAGCACACCGTGATCCCGATTGACAGCCGAATCGGCATCAACGGCGGCGGCGCAGTTCACTGTATGACACGGGAGATCTTCGCATGACCGACGCTTCACCCCTGCCCACCAGCCCCCACGCCCTCCAGAACATCCGCGCCATTGCCCGCGACGGCCTGCTCAAGCACCTTGAGCGCCTCTGGCAGCAGCACGGCGACCTGTTCAGCGTCAACCTCGGCGTGCGCCGCCTGACGCTGGCCATCCACCCCGACGCCGTGCGCCATATCAGCATCACCCACCGTCAAAACTACGAGAAGCTCCGCAGCTACGACGTGGTGCGGAAGCTGCTGCTGGGCGATGGACTGGTGGCCAGCAGCGGCGAGCTGTGGCGGCGGCAGCGCAAGCTGATGGCCCCCTTCTACACGCCGCGCGCCGTCCAAGCCTATGCTGAGCTGATGCTGCGCGACGGCCAGCGCCTCGTCCAGCGGTGGGAGCTGTTCGCTCAGCGCGGCGAGCCGGTCGACATCCCGCTGGAGATGGCCACCGTCACCGCGGCGATCATCCTGCGCGCCATGTTCAGCACCGAGACCGACGAGGACGTGCTGACGATCAAGGACGACGTGGAGGCGATGATCGCGTTCGTCGCGGGGCAGCAGACGCTGCCGCTGCAAGTGCCTTTGTGGGTTCCCATCGCGCGCAACCGGCGCTATCTGGCCGCCCGCCAGCGCACCCACGCCTACATCAACCAGTTGATCGCCCAGCGCCGCCGCCTGCCACTTGAGGCGTGGCCGGACGACCTGCTCACACGGTTGATGCAGGCGCACGACGAGGAAACCGGCCACCACATGACCGAGGACTTGCTGCGCGATGAGTCGATCACGACCTTTTTTGCGGGGCATGAGACGACCGCGCGCACGCTGACCTTCGCATGGTATGCGCTGGCGGCCAACCCGCACGTGGCGCAGCGCCTGCACGCCGAACTCGATCAACTGCCTGCGGAGCGCGATCTCACGGTGGATGATCTGCATCGCCTGCCCTACACGCTGCAAGTGATCAAAGAGACGCTGCGCCTCTACCCGCCCGCGCCGGTCTACGTGCGCGATGCGCTGGCCGAGGATGTCATCAACGGCTGTCGCATCCCTGCGGGCACGTCGATTATGCTGTCGCCGTACTTCACGCACCGTCACCCGGACTTCTGGGATGATCCGCTCACGTTTGACCCTGACCGCTGGACGCCCGAGGCCGAGGCCGCGCGCCACCCGCAGGCCTATCACCCGTTCGCGGCCGGGCAGCGCATTTGCATCGGCAGCAACTTCTCGCTGTTGGAGTCGCATTTGCTGCTGGCACTGCTGGCGCGGCGCTTCACGCCACGGTTGCTGCCCGGCTACGAACCGCGCTGGGCTATGCAGGGGACGCTGGGGCTGGAGAACGGCCTGCCGATGACGATTGAACTGCGCGCGCCGCAGCCGCAGCCCCTCCAAGCCTGACGCCCAGCAGTCCACGCGGGGCGCGGCGCTAGTCGCGCAGGGGCATCGTCGGTAGACTCAAGCCATGTTGGCTGCCACCCCATGGAGCGATGCCCCGATGAGCGCCCCCATCCCGTCCGACCTTGAGATCGCTCAGAGCGCGCGCCTGCTGCCGATCCGCGTCATCGCGGAGCAGCTTGGCCTTGACCCCGAGGACGACCTCGAACCCTATGGCCGCTACATCGCCAAGATTCGGCTGGAGGCGCTCCAACGGCTGAGCGACCGCCCGCTGGCCAAGTACGTCGACGTGACGGCCATCACGCCGACCCCGTTGGGCGAGGGCAAATCGACGACGCTCGTTGGGCTGGGGCAGGCCATGCAGCGCATCGGCAAGCGCGCCGTGGTGACGATCCGCCAGCCCTCACAAGGGCCGACCTTCGGCATCAAAGGCGGGGCAGCCGGCGGCGGCTACAGCCAGATCGTCCCGATGGAAAACTTCAACCTCCACCTGACGGGCGACATCCACGCTATCGGCGCGGCGCACAACTTGATCGCCGCCATGATCGACGCGCACTTGTTCCACGGCAACGCGCTCAACCTTGACGCGCACAACATCCCGTGGCGGCGCGTGGTGGACGTGAACGACCGCGCCCTGCGCAACGTGATCGTCGGGCTGGGCAAGCGCGAGGACGGCATCCCACGGCAGACCGGCTTTGACATCACCGTTGCCTCGGAGATTATGGCGGCGCTCTCGCTGACGACCTCGCTGGCCGATCTGCGCCAGCGCATCGGGCGGATGGTGGTGGCCTACACGCGCGACAAGCAGCCCATCACCGCCGAGGACTTGCAAGCGGCGGGCGCGGCCACCGTCCTGCTGCGCGATGCCATCATGCCCAACCTGATGCAGACGCTCGAAAACACGCCCGCCATCGTCCACTGTGGGCCGTTCGCCAACATCGCGCATGGCAACTCGTCGGTGATCGCGGATTTGATCGCGGCGCGCACGGCGGACTACGTCCTGACAGAATCGGGCTTCGGGGCGGACATTGGCGCGGAGAAGTTCTTCAACATCAAGTGCCGTGCCAGCGGGATGCGCCCCGACGCCGCCGTGCTCGTGGTCACGATCCGCGCGTTGAAGGCGCACACCGGCAAATATCGTATCGTGCCCGGCAAACCGCTCGACCCACAGCTGGCGAACGAGAACGTGGCCGATGTTGAGGCAGGCGCGGCCAACATGATCCGCCACATTGAAAACCTGCGCAAGTTTGGGGTGACGCCCGTCGTGGCGATCAACGCCTTTCACACCGACACCGCCGCGGAGATTGCCGCAGTAGAGCGCATCGCGCAGGCAGCGGGGGCTTACGGCGTGGCGCTGGCCGAGCATTGGCAGAAGGGCGGCGCAGGCGCGACGGCGCTGGCCGAGCTGGTCGTCAGCGCGTGCGCGACGCCCAACGAGTTCCGCTATCTCTACGAGCTGGAGCAGCCGATCAAAGCCAAGATCGAACGCATCGCCACCGAAATCTACCGCGCTGCGGGCGTGGACTACACGCCGCTGGCCGAGCGACAAATCCGCCAGTTTGAGGCCGACGGCCTCGGCGACCTGCCGATCTGCATGGCCAAGACGCACCTGAGCTTCAGCGCTGATCCGAAGCTGGTCGGCGCGCCCGAGGGCTTCCGCCTGCCGATCACCGAGGTGCGGGCGATGGCGGGCGCAGGCTTCATCTACCCGCTGTGCGGCGACATCCGCACCATGCCCGGCCTCGGCGAAGCGCCCGCCGCTCAGCGCGTCGACCTTGACGAACACGGGCGGATCGTCGGGCTGTTCTAGCGCGCGTGGGGGTGGTATGGTGAACGCGGTTTACTCGCACATCGCAAACGCCCTATGGAAAAACATCTGCTGCTGATCACCTACACGATTTACCCGCCGGAAGCCGAGCTGGAAGACATCGTGCGCACCCTCGAACGCGCCGACAGCTACGAGATCGACGAGACGGCGTGGCTGGTTTACACCGAGGACAGCGCTCGCTGGTGGTACAGCAACTTGGAGCGCTTCTTGTTTGAGGATGACGAACTGAGCGTCTTTCAGATCGACGTGCACGACTTCGTGAGCGACCCCGGGCTGGAGCAGGACTTGAAAGACTGGCTCAGAGCGCGCGGCCTGCTGTAACCGCTTCCAGCAGCGCCTCGACCTGATCAACCGCGCCCGCCAGCGCCACCTCGCGCAGCGCCGCGGCCGGGTTCACGCGCTCGGTGTCGATGCGCAGGGTGGGCAGCGCTGTTTGCAGCGCCCTCAGCGGGAAGCGCTCCGCGGCAAAGACCAGCGCGGGGTTGCGCAGGTACGCCACCACTGAGAAGAGCGGCTGCCCCTGCCAGCGCGCGTGGAAGGCCGGGGTGTACTTGCCGCTGAAGGCCACCTCGTCGCAGTGGGCGCAGGCCCAGCGGTAGAGGCGCTGCGCCAGCCGCGCCAGCGCGTCGCCGTCCTGCATCTGCGCCAGATAGTCGAAGAAGTTGTCCTCGTTGGGGGCGGTGGCGGGGCTGATGGGGTCAGCAGATGCCTGATGATGCCGTATGCCGTGGACGAGCCGCGCCACCCCCTGCGCGAAGTCGTCTTCAAACGGCGTGAACTGCCGGTTGACCAAGTGCAGCGGCAGCGGCACGCGGTCAAAACGGGCGATGAACACGGGGATCCCGCGCTCCAGCGCGTAGAGCGTCTCGCGTTCGACCCATTCGCTCTGGCGCGCTGCCGCGCTCATCTGGACGATCACGCCCGCCGCGCTTTCGATCTGCTGCTCCAACGCCCGCACCCATCGCTGCTGGTTCTGCAAGGTCTGCACGTCGACGCGCACGTCCAGCTCATGGTCGCGCAGCGCGTCCACCAGCCGCTGCATCCGCTCAGTGTCTTTGCTGGCGTAGGAGAAGAAGTAGTGGGTCATCGGTGCGCCTTCACAATCGCTCAGTGTAAGATAGAATGACGGATATTATACGAGACAGGGGGCGGCGGGCATCATGGCATTTGATTGGGCAGCGCAAAAGGTGATCGTGACGGGCGGCAGCGGTTTCCTCGGCGGGCACTTGGTGGCGCACCTGCGCGAGCTGGGGGCGGGCGAGATCATCGTGCCGCGCAAGGCGCAGTACGACCTGCGCGAGCCGGAGCGCGTGCAGGCGCTCTACGCTGACCACCCCAACACGACGATGGTGATCCATCTGGCGGCCACCGTCGGCGGGATCGGGGCCAACCGCGAGCACCCGGGGCTGTTCTTCTACGACAACATGATGATGGGCACGCTGCTGATGGAACACGCGCGCCGCGCCGGTGTGGCCAAGTTCGTCGGCTTGGGGACGATCTGCGAGTATCCCAAGTTTACGCCCGTGCCGTTCAAAGAGGAATCGCTCTGGGACGGTTACCCTGAGGAGACCAACGCGCCCTACGGCATTGCCAAGAAGGCCATGCTCGTCATGGGGCAGGCCTACCGCCAAGAGTACGGCTTTAACGCCATCCACATCCTGCCGACCAACCTCTACGGCCCGAACGACAACTTCAACCCGCGCAGCAGCCACGTGATCCCGGCCATCATCCGCAAGATGGTCACTGCGCAGGAGAGGGGCGAGAACGTCGTGACGCTGTTCGGCGATGGCACGCCCACGCGCGAGTTCCTCTACGTCAAGGATGCGGCGCGCGGCATCGCGCTGGCGGCCGAGCGCTACAACAGCCCCGAGCCGGTCAACCTCGGCAGCGGCTATGAGATCAGCATCCGCGACCTTGCGGAACTTATCGCCGAGGTGGTGGGCTACACCGGCACGATCCACTGGGACACGACCAAGCCCAACGGGCAGCCGCGCCGCCAAGTGGACACGAGCCGCGCCGAGCGCGAGTTCGGCTTCAAAGCGCAGACCAGCTTCCGCGAGGGGCTAACCGAAGTCGTGGCGTGGTATCGCGCCAACCGCGCGCTGGCCGACCGCGAGTGAGGCCTCACTCAGCGCTGAGCAGCGCGGCCAGCGCCGCTTGCAGCGCCGCCTCGCGCTCGGCGTTGTGTTCCCCGCTGATTTGCCACAAGACGCGGCCATCTTGCGCCACGATCAGCACGCGCATTGCGGCGGTGTCGCCTGTCCCTAACCCTGCGACAAACGCCGCTTGATCTTCAAGGAAGGCGACCACCACGCGCTGGCGCGTGTCGGCGTCGCGCACAGCCACGTTCAGCCCCTGCACCACCAACGTCCGCACGAACGGTTGAAGATCCGTCAAGGCGGCGATGCTGTAGTAAGCGACGCGCTCATCGGCGCGGGCGGCCTGTTCGAAGGTGGCCAGCCAGCCGACGGCGGCGGTTTGCTGGTCGCGGTTGAAGGGCATGACGACGAGGTTAAAGGGCGCGCTGAAATCGGCGGGGAAGCTCAGCGTTTGGCCGTCGAGGTTGTCGCCGCTGATGGGCAGCAGGCGCGCCTCCTCAGCCGCGAGTGGTGTGCTGGGTTCCGGCGTGGGCGTGGCAGCAGTCGGCGCAGGTGCAGGCGAGAGGTTGAGCGCGGCCACGACCGCGATCACGAGCGCGACGATCACGCCCATTGTGAGAGTGTTTTTCTGTTGCATCAGTTGTGAAGGCTCCTTGTGTGCTGGCTGCATTGTACCCGCAGCCCTCGGCTATAAGCTATCCCCCAACGCCGCGCGCAGCCCGCGCACGAAGTCGTGCTTGCCGCCCTGCGCGGGGTGGCGGATGGGCGTGTGATCCACCCCTAGCAGCGTCAGCGCGCGCGCGGCCACGTTCCCCACGGCCACGACGCGCCGCACGTCGATGACGTCCAGCAGCGCTTGCAGGTAGGCCAGCCCCGCCTGCACCTCAGCGGCGCGCGGGGTGCGATTGGCGGCGGGCTGCTGCGGCGGATGCGGGTGGAAGGGGAAGGCGTTCCACAGCAGGGGGGCGGCGTTCAGGTCGGCCAGCGCCTGCCAGACGATGGTGGCGCTTTGCTCGCTCAGGTAGGGGCGGAAAGCTGGCTCAACCTGCTCATCAGGCATGGGCGCGAACAAGCCACCGTGCAGCAGCGGGCTGCTCATGACGCGGCGGCTCGTGACCGGAACCCCCGTCACCCGACAGCCGCGATAGCCGGGCGCTTCCATCAGCAGCAGCGTGTCGGCAGTTTGACGCTGCGTCAGAAAGCTGTGCAAATTGGCCAAACGCGCCCGACCATATGAAGAACCGTTGTCGTAGGGGTTGAAGGTCGCTTCATCGCCCTCATAAACGCTCAAAGCGGCCAGCAGCGGCTCAAAACGGTCAGCCATGCCAAATCCTCGTTTGTGCGGATCGTTGAATTTTCACAATACTTCTTGGATATTCTGCTACACTGGAGCGAACATTCAAAGTCAACAACGGGCAGTCAGGGGGATTTGTTCTGCCGCCTCAGATAGAAAGGATTTCGCATGCAAGCCAACGCTGTGCAAACGAGCGCGCTATCCGCGTCCGACTATATCGCGCTGGAGAAGCAGTACGGGGCCAACAACTACAAGCCGATTGATGTCGTGCTGGAGCGCGGCGAGGGCGTTTGGGTGTGGGATGTGGAAGGCCGCCGCTACCTTGACTTCTTAAGCGCCTACAGCGCCGTCAATCAAGGGCATGCGCACCCGCGCATCCTGCAAGCGATGGTCGAACAGGCGCAGAAGGTCACGCTCACCAGCCGCGCCTTCCGCAACGATCAACTGCCGATGCTGGCGAAGGAGCTGTGCGAGCTGACCGGCTACGAGAAGATGCTGCCGATGAACAGCGGCGCGGAAGCAGTCGAAACGGCGCTTAAGATGGCGCGCAAGTGGGGCTACAAGGTGAAGGGCGTGCCGGAAGGCCAAGCCGAAATCATCGTCGCCAGCGGCAACTTCCAAGGGCGCACGATCAGCATCATCTCGTTCAGCGATGAGCCGCAGTACAAGGACGGCTTTGGGCCGTTCACGCCCGGCTACAAGACCGTACCCTATGGCGACGCTGACGCGCTGGAGGCCGCCATCACCCCGAACACAGTCGCCTTCAGCGTGGAGCCGATTCAAGGCGAGGCCGGGATCGTCGTGCCGCCTGATGGCTACCTGCGCCGCGTCCGTGAGATCTGCACGCGCCACAACGTCCTGCTGTTCACCGACGAAATTCAGACCGGCTTGGGGCGCACGGGCAAGCTGTTTGCCAGCCACTGGGAGGATGTGCGCGGCGATATTGTGACCGTCGGCAAGGCGCTCAGCGGCGGCTTCTACCCCGTGAGCGCGGTGCTGGCTGACGCGCACATCATGGGCGTGTTCAACCCGGGCGATCACGGCAGCACCTTCGGCGGCAACCCGCTGGGCGCGGCGGTCGCGCGGATGGCGCTGCGCGTGCTGGTGGAAGAAGGCATGATCGACAACGCGCGCGTGATGGGCGAGTACCTGCTGGGGCGGTTGAAGCGCATCGAGAGCAAGCACATCAAAGAGGTGCGCGGGCGCGGCCTGCTCATCGGCGT
>JBDNCV010000075.1:0-17748 GCA_046719465.1 Anaerolinea sp. | reverse complement strand
CATGAAGCGCTTGACCGAGAAGATGGTGTTCTCTGGGTTGACAACGGCTTGGTTGCGCGCAATCTTGCCGACCAAACGCTCGCCCGTCTTAGGGTTCACGGCCACTACTGACGGCACTAAGTTACTGCCCTCCGACGAGGGGATCACGACCGGCTCGCCGCCCTCAATGACCGCCACGACCGAGTTCGTCGTCCCCAGATCAATCCCGATAATACGTCCCATAGTGTTTTGGCTTTCTCCTCTGATGATGATTGGTGCCGATGATGGCGTTTACTGTGCGACTTTGACAAGCGCAGGCCGCAGAACGCGGTCGCCGCTGACATACCCTTTTTGCATCGTAGCGGTGACTGTACCGCTGGGGTGTTCGCCGCTGTCATCCATGCCGATAGCCTCGTGCAGGTGCGGGTCGAAGGGCTGGCCGGTGGGGTTGACCTCCGTCACATGGTAGGCCTCTAGCACTTTGTCGAAGTGCTTCATGATGAGCGCCGTGCCGCTCACCCACGGGTGGCTCTTGAGGTCTTCGGGGATGTTGTCGAGCGCGCGCTGGAAGTCGTCCATGATCGGCAGCATCTTGATGAGCGCATCGTGCGCGCCGCGCTCTGAGGCTGACTTGATCTCGGCCTCCACACGCTTCTTGTAGTTGGCAAACTCAGCCCGCGCCCGCTGCCATCCCTCGAGGTTGATGCGCGCCTCTTCCTGCAGCTTGGCGATGATGTCCTCCTCAGGGTTTACAGTAGGTGGCACGTCCGTTTCCACTGGGGTGACCACCTCCTCTGCGGAGGGGGTGGGATTTTCTTGATGATTGGTATCGCTCATAAATGACCAACTCCAGCCGGAAAATTGAGTGCGGGGCAATATGCACAGCCGCATTAGCACGGCGCAAGTGTATCAGCCCGACTGATTAAATACTAACGTTCCAATACAAGAAAACTGTTAGAGATTGCTTTTACTCATTGTTCTCTGAGTTAGGCGCGGGGCGCTCTGTGAGGTCGGCCAGCTTGTCGGTAATCTTGCCCGCGATGAAGCGCACCGTGCTGATAGCGCGGCCATAGTTGAGGTTGGTCGGCCCGAACACGCCCAGCGCCCCGCTCAAGCCGCTGCGCTCGCCATAGCGCGAGATCACAATGCTGAGCTGGTTCAGTTCCTCATAGCGCCCATCCCCCGCGATGATCACCTGCACCCCTTGCGGATTGTCGGGGTCGAGCACTTCGCGCACCAGCAGGTCAAGGAACGCAGGTTCTTCATACACGCGGACGGCTTGCTGCGCCGCGTCTTGATCGGGGAAGTTTTTGATGATGTCGCTTAGGCCGTCTTGGTACACTGTTCGAGTCGGCTGGCTGCCGCTGCGCTGGAGGACTTCCGCCGCGATCTCAGCCACCTCGCGCTCAAGCTCGCTCATCTGGCGCGCTTTGACGAGCATCTGGGCCGCGTTGAGGTCAGCACACACATCGTTGAGGCGGTTGGCCAGCTCGCTCAGGCGCGCTTGTGGGATTGGCTCGGCAAGGTTCAACATGCGCTGATGCACCACACCGCCTTGGAGCACCAGCACCATGAGCGTCAGCCGCCCTTGAATGTTGATCAGCTCCATGTGCTTGAAGCGTGACTGCTCCACGGAGGGGGAGGTCACGATGGAAGCGCCGGCCGAGTTGCGCGCAAGCAGCGTGGCCGCTTGGCGCATCCACTGGTCAAGCGCGTTGGGGGCGGCGTTCAACTTCTGCGTCATGATCTCCTGTTCCACGTCGCCCAGCGTGGCGCGGTCGATCAAGCCGCGCACAAAGTAGCGGAAGCCCTGCGTGGTAGGAATGCGACCAGCGCTGGTATGAGGCGCGGTCAGATAGCCCAGCTCTTCCAAGTGCGCCATCTCGTTGCGGACGGTGGCGCTGCTGAAAGTCACATTGGGCTGCTCAGCGAGGTATTTGCTGCTGACTGGCTCGGGATTTTCGCTGTAGGCACGCACGATCATCGCTAGCAGTTCTTCTTGGCGCCGCGTCAAGGCGGGCAGGTGCTCTGGGTGATCCATACGGGGTTGTTCCTCAGGCTTGCGTCTTTGCGAGTGCGCTGCTATTCGTAGTATAGCGAGGATTGAATGGCGTGGCACGTGTAAGGTTGGCGTGTAGGGGCGCGTCTATTATGTTGTGCGCATAAGGAGCTAACGATTATGGGTTCTAAGACGTTAAATGTGACCAGTGCCGATTTCGAGGCCAAAGTCCTTGAGTCGGATGTGCCAGTGTTGGTGGACTTCTGGGCGGAGTGGTGTGGCCCCTGCCGCATGATTGCCCCGATTGTCGACGAAATCGCTGCCGAGTACGACGGCAAGCTGCGCGTCGTCAAGGTCGACACCGACAAAGACGGCGAGATCGCCAGCGCGTTCGGCGTGCTGGGCCTGCCGACGCTCATGCTGTTCAAGAACGGCAAGCCGGTCGAAAGCATCATGGGCTATAAGCCTAAGGGCGAGATCGTCAAGAAGCTGCGCAACCACGTGTAAGATAAATCATACAAGCGGGCGACCTGAACGGTCGCCCCTGCGCTGTTCCAGTCACCCGCCCGCCGCGTTGATGATCTGCGGCGCAAGCGGGATGGCCACATGGAACGTCGAACCTTTCCCCAGCTCGCTCTCAACCCAGATTTCCCCGTTGTGCTTCTCCACAATCCCATAGGTCAGCGTCATGCCGAGGCCCGTCCCGGGCTGTTCGAGCGCGCGCTGGTTTGTGCTGCGGAAGTAACGCTCACGGAATAGGCGCTTTTGATCTTCCTCGCTGATGCCTAACCCTTGATCAATTACACTGATGCGCAGCATCGGGTCACGCCGTTTGCCCTGCCGGTCGACATAGTCATATATGACCTCAGCCCTGATCGTGATCGTGGTGTTCTCGGGGCTGTACTTGTGGGCGTTGCTCACAAGGTTCGTCAGCACTTGGATCAAACGGTTTTCATCGCCCATCACCAGCGGCAAATCCTCTGGCACTTCGTTCACAAGGGTCTGCTGTTTATCGCGCACAAACTGGGCAAAGGAGCGCAGCGTCTCTTGCACAGCGCGAGCAATCGGCATCGGCGCGAGGTCAACGCTGAACTCGTTCGCGTCCATCTTGGCGCTGTCGCGCAGGTCGGCGATGATGCTCTGCATGCGGTTGGCGTTGCTGTGGATGATGTTCACGAGGCCTTGCTGCTGCTCGTTGAGCGCGCCGGTCAGCCCCTGCCGCAGCAGATCCGCAAAGCCGATTACCGAGGTCAGGGGGTTCTTCAACTCGTGCGCGGCAAAGCCCATGAATTCGCTCTTGGACTTGTTGGCCTGCGTCAGGGCGTCGTAGAGCTGCGCGTTGGCGATGGCGATGCTGGCGTGTTCCGCCAAGCGTTGGGCAAATGCCCAGTCCGAGAGGGTGAAGCGCGGCAGCTCATTGGTCTCAAGGATCAAGATGGCGTTGATCGTGTCGCCGCTGAACATGGGCAGCGTCATCTGGCTGAGGCTCCCACGCAGGCCGGGCGTGTAGTCGGGGTCGATGCGGACGTCGGTGGCAAGGTCAGGCTGGCGCGAGCGCATCACGCGCTTGAGGATGCCCGTCTCAAGCGACCACATCAAGCCCTCGGCGCCCGCCGGATATTCTTCCGGCGTGTAGCCCTCAATGCCGACGATCTCCAGCTTCTTGATGTCTTCATGTACAATGCCGAGCGCCCCGGCCTGCGCGTTGAGGGTTTGCAGCGCCGAGCGCACGGTGATCGTCGCCACTTGGCTCACGTCGAGCGTGCGGTTCAGCTCGCTGTCGATCTTCTCTAGGGCTTCCAACTCACGCACGCGCTGGGCAAGCTGGAGGTCGGTCATGCGGAAGAGGCGCGCGTTTTCGATGGCGACGGCGGCTTGGCTGGCGAAGGCCGTCAGCAGGTCACTGTCCTCTTGGACAAAGCCCGTTCCATCGCGCTTGTTCAGCACTTCTAGCACGCCGATCACCGTGTCTTTGGCCGTCAGTGGCACGGCCAGCAGCGCCTCCGTCTTGTAGGCGTCGGTCACCATCTGGTTGGCGCGCGTTTCGTCCAAGTTGTTCACAATGACGGCCTTACCCGTCTTCATCACCTGCCCGGCGATGCCTTTATCGCTAGGGATGCGCGTCCGCAGCAGCTCCTCCGCCCCGCCGATCACCACGCGGAACTCGAGCTTGGTCGGGTCATCCTCCGCCGTCAGCAGCAGCGAGCCAGCTTCGCTGTTGAGGATCTCGACCGCGCTGGTCATGATGATCTGAAGCAGTTTTTCGACATCGCTCTCGGTGGCGACCAACTGGCGGCTGATGTCGTTCAACACGCTGAGCTGGCGCTCGCGCTGGCGCGTCTCGGCAAATAGGCGCGCCTTGTCGATGGAGGTCGCCGCCAGCGCGCCGATGTCGCTGAAGATTTTGACCTGCTCCTCGGTGAAGTTCTCGGCGCTGGTCTTGCCCACTGCCAGCACGCCCAACATGCGCCGCCCGGCCATCAGCGGGACGCCCATCCACGCGCGCAGGCGCGGCGACTCCAACTTGAGCGGCACGCCGCGCCGCGCCATCTCCTGCGCGTAGTTTGTCGTTTGCAGCGGCGCGTTCGTCCGCACGATTTGGCTGAACAAGCCCTCATCCAGCGGCCAGCGCGTCGCCTCTTTCGCCGGGTCGCGGTCGTCACCCTCGAGGAAAAACGGGAACGTCAACTGCTGGAGCGCCTCGTTGTAGATAGCAATGTAGAAGCAATCCGCATCAATCAGTTTGCTCGTTTGGGCGTAGATCAGCTCCAGCAGGTCGTCAAATTCAATCGTGAAGTTGACCGCTTGGCTCACTTGGCTGAGCACGTCCAGCTCGCGGACGCGCTGCTCCAAACTGCCGATCACCTGCGTGCGCTCAGTGCCGACAGCAAACTGGGCCGTCAACAGCGTGAAGAAGCGCAGCTCCTCATAGGTGTATGGCCGCCCTGAGCGCGACATGGCGATCACCACAAAGCCGATGACCTCGTCGCCGGTTTTCATCGGCGCGATGACGTGCGCGCGCAGCAGCCGCAGCCGCGCTTGTTCCGTGTAAAGCTGCATCGGCAGCGGCTCATCGGGCGTCAGGATGATGGCGTCACGGTTGCCGCGCAGCAGGTCGATCAAAGGGCTGTCCGCGGTGAAGCGCACATCGGTTGTTTGGCCATAGGCGCTGTAGTCGTTCGTCTCGCGCGAGCGCACGAAGATGAACAGCGCTTCCGGGGCGAGCGTCTCGGTCACCAGCGCTTGATACTTCGCCACGATGTCCTCATAGCGCGTCGTCATCACCAACGACTGGCTGAAACCCTCCACCAACTCGGTGTAGTTGCGCCGCGTGCGGAAGTAGATCGCGTCGATGCGGTTCTGGATCGTCGTCCGCACCGGCGTAAAGAAGATCACCATGACGAACAGAATCAGCGTGATGGTCACGATGTTGTTGGCGTTCAGCAGGTCAATCGCAACCAGCGTCCCGCCCAGCGAGAGCAGGAACGTCCCCAGCAGCAGCGCGATGAGCATCAAGCCGTAGGTGATGCTCTGGATGATCACGCGGTCGGTGTCGATCCGCTGATGCTGGAACAGCGCCAGCGCGAAGGCCGCAGCTGGGAAGACTTGCATCGGCAGCAGCACCTCCACTTGCAGCGAGGGCGTGCCCAGCACGTTGACGATCAAGTACTGATAGGCAACGAACAGCAAAGCTGGGAAGATCAACAGGCTCATCCCGATGAGCGCGATGTCTACTTGGCGGCGCTGAGTGGCTTGGAGGCTGAGCGGGCGCTGGCCCAGCCGCATGATCAGCGCGGCAATGACCAGACACGTTGTGGCGAACAAAAACGTAAACTGGGTAAAGATCAAGTCGAGCGCAGCGCTCTGGCGAAACAGATCAAACGCAAGGCCGAGCGCCGTCCCTGCCACAATGATGCCATCCGGCAGCGCAGGGTAGCGCCGCACAAGCCGCACGCGCTGGGGGAAGATCATGCTCAGGCTGATGAGAGACGCCCCCAAGATGAAGCCCACGATCACCCATGGGGTCTCAAGCTGGTGGCTGGAATAAGCGTGAAACAGCCCCGCCGAGAAGATGGCCACCAACCAGCAGATCGCGGCGATGCCGTCCCCCTGCCGATGCCCGGGCTGGTAGCGCCACACCACCACGCCGATGATAAACGTGAACACTGCCGCAATGAACGGCACGAGGAAATATGCCACCAAGTCCGCCGAGGGGAGCGCCATCGTCGGGTACGTCACAGTGCACAGGTCGACGCCGCTGGTGATCGTCTCACAGATGCTGGCTTGCGGCTCGCGTGTGGGGCGCTCGACTACAACAGTAATCGGGTCGCCCACGCGCAGGCCGTCTAGGATAGGCACAAGCTGTTGATACACCTCGCCGCGATAGGTGATCGGCACATCGTTCACAGCGATGAGTCGATCTCCGCGCGTCAGCCCAGCGACCAGCGCTGTCCACGGCTCACCGCCTGTGGGCTGCCCCCCCGTGATGACCCCTTGCGGTGACATGAAGAAGCCGATAAACGGGCGGCTGAGGAAGCTCAGACTCAGCAGCAGCGAGAGCAGTAAAAACACCAACGTCCCGACGCCGAGGCTCGTCACCAGCCCCCGCATGATCGGCAGGCCGGACGTTGCAGACACAGTGACAGCAGGTGCGTTTGAGGATTGGTTCATGCCGACCCTAAAAAGATCAATCCACACAGAATCATTAGCATGATTGTAACACATGCGGCCGATGTCTGCTGCGAGTTTTGCGCTGCCTCATCGTGCGCTATACTCAACGAGGATTTACGCCCACCTGTCCCATAAGGAGCCGAGGATGCGCCCGTTCTTGATCGACACCGACACCGCCTCCGATGATGCCGTGGCGCTCATCATGGCGCTGCGCTGGCCGGGCGTGGATGTCAAGGCGATCACGGTCGTCGCAGGCAATATGCCACTTATGCAGGGGGCGCGCAACGCCCGCTTCACCGTGGAGCTGTGCGGGGCAGACGTGCCGATCAGCCTCGGCGCATCCAAACCGCTGCTGCGCGACAACGCCCACGCCGAGTGGTTCCACGGGCAGGACGGCCTCAGCGATGTGGGCTATGCCCCGCGCGAGGCGCGCTTCAGCGAGCAGCACGCGGTGGACACGATCATCGACACCGTCAAAGCTCACCCGGGGATCGAGCTGGTGACGCTGGGGCCGCTCACCAACGTCGCGCTGGCCGTCACCCGCGCGCCGGAGATTGTGCCGCTGGTCGGGCGCTGTGTCGTCATGGGCGGGGCCGCTTGCACGGAGGGCAACGTCACCCCCGCCGCCGAGTACAACATCTGGGTTGACCCCGAGGCCGCCCGCATCGTCTTTCACAGCGGCCTGCCCATTGAGATGGTCGGCTGGGAGCACTGCCGCCACGACAAAGTACTGAGCGCCGCCGAGATCGCCCACATTCAATCGTTCAACACGCCGCTTGCCGAGTTTGCCCTCCGCAGCAACGCGACCGCCATCCGCGCCTATCATGTCCAAACCGGTGAAGACGGCCTGAGCTTGGCTGACCCCGTGGCGATGGCCGTCGCGCTTGACCCTGCTGTGGCCGTCGAGAGCGGCCTGCATTACGTTGATGTGGAGACCAAGAGCGAACTCACGCGCGGGATGACCGTCGTTGATCGGCTCGGCGTCGCCCAAGATGAACGCAACCGCGCGGTGTGGGCCTCGCTGATTGACCGCAAGCCCAACGTGCGCGTCGTGTGGAAGGTGGACGCCGCCCACTGGAAGTCCATCCTCTATCACACGCTAAGCTAGCGCTGCGGCCTGCTCATCACGCGCTCACGCGCTGGGTGTACGATGTGTTCGCGTTTCAACCAATTCAGCTTGCCCACTTTCAACTCTATTGCTGACTGATTGACCGTTTTACTGTTAACGAGGCACACATGGCACATCTGACCGGGCGTGAACGCGCCGTCTACGTTCAAACGATGTTCGACCGCATCGCTGCGCGCTATAACCTGATGAACCGCGTGATGACGCTGGGGCAGGATATGAAGTGGCGGCGCTTCGTCGTGCAGCAGGCCCAGCTCCCGCCGACGGGCCGCCTGCTGGATTTGGCCACCGGCACGGGCGACATCGCGTTTGAGGCGCGCCGCGCCCACCCCAACGCGGAGGTCATTGGGGCCGACTTCGCCTATCAGATGATGGCGGTCGGCAAGCAGCTTGCGATGGGCAGCCAGATCGAGTGGACACAGGCCGACGCGCTCAACCTGCCCTTCCCCAACGAATACTTCGACGCGGTGGTGAGCGGGTATCTCGTCCGCAACGTGATCGACATCCCGCGCACGCTGCAAGAGCAGGGGCGCGTCCTCAAGCACGGCGGGCGCATCGTCATCCTCGAGACCACCCCACCGCCCAAGAACCTGCTGCGCCCGTTCATCCTGCTGCACCTCAAGTACGGGATCCCGCTGCTGGGGAAGCTCATCAGCGGCAACAGTGACGCTTATCAGTATCTGCCAGAGAGCACGCAGGCCTTCAAAACGCCGGAGGAGCTGGCCGCGCTCATGCAGGCTGCTGGTTTTGAGCAGGTCGCATGGCGCACCTTCATGTTCGGCACGATGGCCGTCCACTGGGGGACGAAGCCCTAACCCTCGTGGGCCGAAGTCAGGGCGCAGTCGACAGGAAAAAGCGCCGTCCCCTGTTCACTGAGCACTGACCACCAGAAAACAAAATGCCCGTCCTTGATGCGTGGACGGGCTGTTCAGTTACCGGTCATGTCGGCTCCTGCCCCTCAGGGCCTGCCGCAGCTACGATTCGAGGTCGACGCGATCCTTGCTGCGGAACACAATGCGGCCACGGTTCATGTCGTAGGGGGTCACCTCGACCTTGACGCGGTCGCCTAACAGAATGCGGATGTAGTGCTTACGCATCTTGCCCGACAAATACGCGAGCAGCTTGTGGCCGTTGTCTAGCTCTACCGTGAAATGCGTGTTCGGCAGCGCTTCGATCACCGTCCCCTCTAGTTCGATCTTTTCCTCTGAGTTTGCCATACGACTCCTTTGAACGCGGTTGATACTTTTATTCAAACAAACAAGCCGCTGCCATGTCAAGTGCAACGGTCTGCTTGTGCTGACTCAATTGAACGCTCACCCACGTCGTGGCTAGATGCCACCACGGGCTTGGGCTTTGCGTTGACGACGACGCGAACGGCGAATCGCCTTCTTCTTCTCGATGCGGCGAAGCTCGCTCTTGGAGATGTGCCAGCGCTTGCGGCGCACCGTGCTAAGGATGCCGGCGTTCGTCACGCGCTTGCGGAAGCGGCGCAGCAGGGCTTCCTGCGATTCGCCGGGCTTAAGTCTCACTGAAGCCATACGTGTTTCGTTTCCTTTACCTGATCACACAGCGGATGCCATTATACAGCATCCCCCGTGCGCTTGCCTATTGTGAGCTTGGGCGCGGCAGGGGCGGCCTCGCAGCCGCCCTCGTGCCTGTGGGCAGCGCTTACTTAGCCGCCGCTTGCGACTGCTGTTGTTCTTTCCACTGGGCGGTCTCGGCCTCGCTGACATCGCGCAGCGACAAGCCGAGGCGCTGCTTATCGGCCTCGATGCTGATGATGCGCGTCAGAACCTTCTGGCCTTCGTAGAGAACGCGGCGCGGATCCGATTGGCCATCGGGGAACTGGCTGACGTGCAGCAGCGCTTCGATCCCCGGGTCAAGGTTGACGAACGCGCCGAAAGCCTCCACGCGGCTCACCGTGCCCTCGACGAGCTGGCCAATGTGGTAGCGCTCATCGACTGCAGCCCACGGGTTATCCTGAAGGCGCTTCAGGCTCAGGCCGATGCGCTTGCCGTTGTCGTCCAAGTGCAGGATGTAGATCCGAACCTTGTCGCCCGGGTTGACCACCTCAGAGGGGTGACGCACGCGGTGCCACGCCAGCTCGCTGATGTGGATCAAGCCGTCCGCCCCGCCCAGATCAACGAACGCGCCAAAGTCGCACAAGCCGCTGACGACGCCCTCGCGGATGTCGCCTTCCTTCAGCTCGCTCAGCAGCACTTCCTTGCGGGCGTTGCGCGTCTCACGCTCGGCGTTGCGCTGGCTGAACACCAGACGGCGACGCTTGCGGTTCACTTCAATCACTTTCAGCGAGATTTCCTTGTTGACCAGCGTTTCCAGATAGCGCACGCGGTCATCTTCGTTCAGGGTGCGCGGCAGATCGACCACGTGGCTGGCCGGGATGAACCCGCGCAAGTTGCCAAACGGCACGATGAGGCCGCCCTTGTTGGCCGCCGCAACCAGCCCCTTGAAGGCTTCGTCCCGCTCCTGAAGCTCCTCGGCGCGCTTCCAATCCTCGTTCTGCCGCGCCTGTGAGACCGACAGGATGAGGTTGTCATCTTCCAACCGAACGACAACCACTTCGATCTCTTCGCCAGCGGCATACTCGCTGGGGGTGATGCCCATTCGCTCGATGTCTTGGCTTGGGACGAACCCGTCGTGCTTCCAACCGACATCGACCAACAGACCCTTGCCAGAAACCGAAAGGATCGACCCGGTGATAAAATCGCCCGGCTTCAGAATTTGAGCAAAACTCTGCTCGAGCAGCGCCGCGAACTCCAGCTGCATGTCGTTCTCGACTGAAAGATCTTTGTGCATGGTGGTTAAATGACTCCGTTAACGATAGTGTGCTGCCCAAGAGACACACACATGCGCACACTGGCCATCGCGTTTGCAATCGCCAAAGCGGCTAGGGACTGGCACAATTACGGCGGCGGTCTTGCGAGCGTCAGCGGCTGACGCGTGTCTCCCAGAGCGACGTCATTATAAGTTTGTGAGGGAGCTTTGTCAACGAAATGCTTAAAATTTGCTTACGGCGCGGCCTTTTTTAGCCATTTTGATATGAAATAAACAAGGCGGCGCGGCTGCCGCCCCCAAAATGACCGGTCGGGCTGTGGTTGGCAGGTTACCCTTCAGGCGCATCCGCAGAGGCGGCAGCCGCGCCTTCACTCGGGGCATCGCCGCTGTCGGCAGGCGTGCCCCAGCGCTGCGTGAAGCCCACGCGACGTTTCTCCGGCTCAAGGTGGCTGATGCGCAGCGAGAGGCGATCTCCCTTTTGGACGTAGCTGTGCGGCTCTTTAAGCGAGCCGTCGCCCATCTCGCTGAGGTGCAGCAGTCCCTCCAAGCCGTCGTCCAGCGCCACAAACGCCCCAAAGTCGACGACGTTGGTCACTGTGCCCTCGACAAGCTGCCCCTCGTGATACTTGGTGGCGGCGCTCTCCCACGGGTCGTTCAGCAGGCGTTTGCGGCTGAGGGCGATGCGGTTCGTGTCGCGGTCAAGGCTGAGGACGTAGACTTCGATACGATCGCCCACTTTGAGGATGTCGCGCGGGTGATCGACGCGATGCCATGCCAGCTCGCTGACGTGGATCAAGCCGTCTGCCCCGCCAATGTTCACAAACGCGCCAAAGTCGCGCAGGCCCGTCACCACGCCAAAGGTGCGGTCGCCCTCTTTCAGCTCGGCCAGCAGCTTGGCTTTCTGCTTGAGGCGTGTCTCCTTCTGTGCCTCACGTTCGCTGAAGATCAAGCGGCGGCGGTCTTGGTCAACCTCGATCACTTTGACGACCAGCGCTTGATCGACCAGCGCGCTGATGGGGCGTTCGGGGTTCTGAGCGTTGGTCGTCAGGTGGCTGCTGGGGATGAACCCTTCGAGCCGCCGCCAGCGCACCAGCACACCGCCTTTGTTATAGCCCGAGACGATGACCTCGGTCGGCGTTTCGCTGGCCAGCAGGCGCCCAGCCTCGTCCCAGTCGTAGCGCTGCATCCCCATGTTGATCGACACCACAAGGCTGTCGTCTTGATCGCGCGGGTTCAGCACATACACGGGAATCTCTTGCCCCACTTGCAGCGAACGGCGGAACGATTCATCGATGCGCTCCAAATCTTGCGACCTTACGATGCCGTCCTGCTTTGCCCCTAGGTCGACAATGATCTCGCGCTCCGACACGGACAAAATACGAGCGGTGCGAATCTCGCCACGCCGTGGGTCGGCGTACTGCTCGAATGAGTGATTCAGCATCGCGGCGAAATCCTCATCGTTGGCGGCAGCATCATAAACGTGTTCACTCATATTGATTTTTCGCACCCTCAGCCACCGAGTGCGATCTCCTTTCGACGGCGCGCGGCTGTCGACTAGCACAGCCTCAAGCATATGTAAATACTGAATATGTTAGAGTATAACGCAGAACTGCAAACTGTGCTCCAAAATGCTAGCTGGCCGCGTGCCCTGTGCGGCGGGCCTGCGCCGTGGTCAGTTGATGATCGGTGAGGGCTGCGGTTCAAGCGCGCCGAGGTTGTAGAGGCCGCGGTCAGTCTCCCACGGGTAGATGATGTAGGCGTCGGTAGCTTCGCCGTAGATATCGGGTTTGGCCTTGCTGAACAGCGAGCGATACGGGTTGAAGTGGAACACGCAGTTGACGGCGGTCGCGCCGCTGGCAGCCACGCGCTCGCGCACGCTGATGCTGGTGCGTCCACTGCCCCACACGTCGTCCACGATGAGCACCTTCCGCCCCACCAGCAGCGACGGCTCTGGGAATTGCAAAAACGACGGCAGCGCCATTAAGCCGCTGGACTCCGTCGCGGGGAAGTCGACCGCGGCGGTCAGCAGGTAGTTCAGCGCCAGCGCCTCCGCCAGCAGGCCGCCCGGGATGACCCCGCCGCGCGTGATCATGACCATCGCGTCGAATGAGCCGTAGCTTCTGATCTGCGGGACGAGCACATCGACGAGGTTGTCTACATCCTTCCATGTCAGCAGCTTTTGATTCAGGGGGCCTTTCTTCATCCACGCTTCGCTTTCTCTGTGGCGGCTTATCAACGCGCTCATTATAGCCCGTCGCCCCAGCGCCACCAACATTTCATGGTTCATCACAGATGATGGCGATGGGGTCGTCAAGGTGGCGCGTCAGGACGATCACGCAGGCGTTATCGCCGCGCGGCTTCAACTGGCGGATGAGCGCCTCAGGCGTGATGGGCGTGGCGCGTTTTTTGACCGTCACACGCCCGATGTTGTGGGCTTGCAGGTAGGCGCGCAGCCGCTTGAGATGGAACGGCATCCACGCGCGCACGCGCCACGCCCGCAGCGCCACGTGTTCGGGCGGCTTCTCTGCCGTTAGATAGGCGATCTGCTCGTCCATCTGATAGGCATCGACCATGTGCGCCAAGTCGCGCACGAGGCCAGCGCGGATGATGGCGGGGTCAGGCTCGAGCAGCCAGCCCAACGGAGGGCGCAGCTCGCGCTCCGGCAGCAGGGGCAGCGGGGTGAAGCGCTGTGCGCCGGTGGCGGTCAGCAGGAGGGCTTCGCGCTGCTGCGGCTGGGTCGGATCCACGTAGAGCAGCGCCTCTTTAAGCTCACCCTCGACACTGATGAAATCGATTCGCCCGCCGTACTCAGCCACTTCGTCCAGCTCTACCCCGGGCGAGAGCTTGACGACGACTTCGGCAGCCTGCCAGCGCCGCAGCGTCGAGAGCGGCGGCTGATACTGCTCCACGTGGTAGAGGCGGCGGCCATCGCTGCGCCGCGCTGGATCAAAAAAAATCGCGCCGGTCGTCGTCAGCGCTTCGCGCGCGTCGCCCACGCGAAACTCCGCGCTCGCCCCCTGTGCTTCGGCGTTGAGCTGCGCCATCGCCACGCGCACGGGGTCAAGGTCAATCCCGATGACGCGCTTGCCCTGCTGCGCCAGCCCGATGCTGTCCGTGCCAATGCCACAGCCCATGTCCCACACCTCGGCGCTGCGCAGGCTGCGCCCGTGCCGGACGATCCACGGGTGGCTGGCCTGTTCCAGCGCGTCCGCGGTGAAGAACATGCGCTGCGCTGCCTCACCATAACGCGGGGCGGCCTTCTGGCGCAGGCGAGCGGTCTCGATCAGCGCGCTGGTCTGCTCCGCAGTGAAACGGCGGCGCAGCTGACCCGCCAGCTTGAGGTGGTTGTGTTCGGTGATCGGCTGCGACGCGAGGTCAAGCAGCGCATCCACAGCAGGCGCGGTCTGCAAGAAGTCGAGCAAGTCGAGGGTGAAGATGTCGGCGTGCTCACTCATCGGGGGCTTCGGCCAGCGTGTGGTCAATCTCCACCTGCGTGAACGGCGTCGGCGGCAGCGCGTCCAGCGTCGGGTTAAGCCACAGCGGCCACGCCGCCACCACCTCTCGCCGGAACTTGGCTACCTTGTTGACATCGCGCAGGCGGCCTGCCAGCACCGCCATCTGCATGAAGGCGACGGCTTTGGGCAGGCTGGTGAAGGCCAGCATATGCCCGTCGCTGCACGTGGCTTGCCACACGATGCGATCCTCCGCGGTCAGCCGCCACGCCGGCTTGTTGGGGAACTGCCGGACGAGCAGATGCACAAAGCGCCCGCGATACGTGGCCAGCGTGAGCGCGTCTGCGTCAGCGCGCGCCGCCACCTGCACCCGCTCGAGCGTGCTGGCTTCGGTGTGGGGGCGCTCCCCGCGCAGGAGCATCCCGCCGCCCGTGTCGAGCGGCTCCAACAGCAGACGCACGTAGCCCAACGCGCGGAGGCGCTCGCCCCATGCCGGGTTGAACGGCTGATGCGGGTTGGCGATCACAAGGCGGCCCCCCGCCCGCAGCGCCGCCAGCGCCCGCCGCAGCAGCGCATCGCTCAGATAGAGGTCATAGCCCAGCACCGCGTCCACCTGCGCGCTCGGCCAATGCTCCGGCAGCACAGAGACGACCTGCACAGCAAGGTCAGGGCGCTGCGCCATGAGCGCCGCCGCCAGCGCGCCGCCCACGTCCCACGCTGTGAGCTGCGAGGCCGAAGGTGGGAGCTGTTTGATAACTTGTGCGAGGATGAGAGGGTGCATCGCGCAGATGGGGGTGGCTTGGCGTGCCACCCCCGTTGTCGTCCGTTTAGCGCCGACGGTCGCCGCCACCACCGCGACGATCACCGCCGCGGTCACCACCGCCGCGACGATCGCCACCACCGCCACCGCCGCCACCGCTGCGCCCACGCCCACCGGCACGGTCACGCTCGCGGGCTTCTTCCACCGTCAGCCCCAGCAGCACCGCTTGACGGCTCAGGCGCACCTTGCCAGTGGGGTCAACATCGGTCACCATGACCATGATCTCGTCGTTGATCTTGAACTCGTCCTCGACGTTCTCAATGCGCGTGTCGGAAAGCTGCGACACATGGACGAGGCCTTCCTTGCCCGGCAGGAACTCAACGAACGCGCCGTATGGCTCCAGACGGGTGATGCGCCCAGTGTAGGTCTGGCCGATCTCGGCGTCCTCCGTCAGCGCGCGGATGCGGCCAATGGCCGTCTCGACTGCGAGGCCGTCGTTGCCCGCCACAAAGGTTGTGCCATCCTCTTGGATGTCGATCTTGACGCCGGTCGCGTCCTGAATCGAGCGGATCGTCTTGCCGCCCGGGCCAATCACCGCGCCGATCTTGTCCACCGGAATGCGGATCGTCACCATGCGCGGCGCATACGAGCTGAGTTCTGGGCGCGGCGCGGGGATGGCTTGCAGGATCACATCGAGGATTTGCAGCCGCGCGACGCGGGCTTGTTCCAGCGCCTGCGCCATGATCTCTTGGGTCACACCGGTGATCTTGATGTCCATCTGCAAGGCCGTAATGCCGTAGGCTGTGCCCGCGACCTTGAAGTCCATATCGCCGAGGTGATCCTCCATGCCTTGAATGTCGGTCAGGACGGCCACCTTATCGCCCTCTTTGATCAAGCCCATGGCGATGCCCGCCACAGGCCGCTTGATCGGCACGCCTGCGTCCATCAGCGCCAGCGTGCTGCCGCAGACGCTCGCCATGCTCGTGCTGCCGTTGCTGCTCATGACTTCGCTCACAAGGCGGATCGTGTAGGGGAACTCCTCCTCCGAGGGGATCATCGCCACCAGCGCGTTCTCTGCCAGCGCCCCATGGCCGATCTCGCGGCGCTTCGGCCCGCGCAGCGGGTAGGCCTCACCGGTCGAATACGGCGGGAAGTTGTAGTGGTGCATGTAGCGCTTGGTGTCCTCAGGGTCGATGCCGTCCAGCAGTTGGTTGTCCCGCGGCGTCCCCAGCGTGGCAATCGTCAGCACCTGCGTTTGGCCGCGCTTGAACAAGCCGCTGCCGTGGACGCGCGGCACAAAGCCCACCATCGCCGAAAGCGGGCGAATCTCGGTCATGCTGCGGCCGTCTGGGCGCACGCCCTCGTTGACGATGCGGTGGCGCACCTGCTCCTTCAGCACGATCTCAATCGCGTCTTTAACGTGCTTGAGGTTGATCTGTTGATCGGGGGGCAGCTCAGCGTTGCGCGCTTGATATTCGGCGCGCACCGTCTCGCGCAGGATCTCCATCGCTTCGTTGCGGTCGTCGCGGGCTGTCATGCTCACGACAATCTCACGGATTTCAGCTTGGGTGCGCTGGCGCACTTCGTCGATCAGCGCGGGGTCGATCACGTACTCGTGAATGGGGCTTTTTTCCTTGCCCGCCACCGCGCGCATCTCGATCTGCACAGCCACCAAGCCCTTGATCGTCTCATGGGCCAGCGCCAGCGCGCGCAGCATAGTCTCCTCATCGACCTCGTTGGCGGCACACTCCACCATGTTGATGGCCTCAGCCGTGCCGCTCACGCGCAGGTCGAGCTTGCTGCGCTCCATCTGTGGGATGGTGGGGTTCACCACCAGCTCGCCGTCGATCAAGCCGATGCGCGCGCCGGCCACCGGCCCGTTCCACGGGATGTTGCTAATCATCAGCGCAGCGCTGGCGGCGAAGATGCCCAACATGTCCACATCGTACTGTTGATCGCTGGCCAACGACAGCGCGATCACCTGCACCTCGTTGAGCATGTCCTTGGGGAACAAGGGGCGCAGCGTGCGGTCGATCACGCGGGAGATCAAAATGGCTTGATCAGAGGGGCGGCCCTCACGCCGCTGGAAGCTGCCCGGGATGCGCCCGACAGCGTAAAGCTTCTCTTCATACTCGACTGAGAGTGGGAAGAAGTCCTGACCTTCGCGGACGTGCTTGCTCATGGTGGCGCTGCAAAAGAGCATCGTGTCGCCGATGCGCACCGTCACCGCGCCGCCCGCCTGTTCGGCCAGCCGCCCCGTTTCGATGATCAACTCCTGCCCGCCAAAATGGGTCTTGAATGTGTGAATTTGCTGCTCTGACATAGGGTTTGTACATCCTCACTTGAAACTAGATGCCCGCTCGGTCAGAACTTGCCATGAAAGCGCACAACATCGCATGTCCCGCGCTTTCATCGCAAATCCCACCCGCAGCGGGCAAGATTTTACGGTATGAAAGATGCCCACGAGGGGCATCCTGTCAATAGGGGTATCACTTAGCGACGCAGACCCAAACGACTCAACAGCGAACGATAGGTTTCCGGGTCTTTCTTGGCGATGTACTTCAGATGGCTGCGGCGCGCGCCGACCATCTTCAGCAGGCCACGGCGGCTGTGAGCATCGTGCTTGTTGGCTTTGAGATGCTCCGTGAGCTGGTTGATGCGTTCGGTCAGCAGTGCGATCTGCACTTCGGGCGATCCGGTGTCGCCTTCAAAGCGGGCGAACTCCTTGATCAGCGATTGCTTCTTGTCTTTCGAAAGCGCCATTGTGTCCTGTCTTTCCTGTTGAAGATGTCTCCGGATGGGTTGGACAAAGAACCCATCGGTCGATGTTTAATCGCTGGCATTATAGCAGATATCGAGGCGGCTTCAATCGGCAAACCGCGCCGGGGGCGTCTGCGTCTCAACGATGGCCCTCCGCCACAAGCTAAAGCCTCTGGCTGGCGCGCAGGGGCTGTGGCGAGCCGAT
>JBDNCV010000074.1:0-18022 GCA_046719465.1 Anaerolinea sp. | reverse complement strand
CGATCTCGCTCCGCCCATGTGTGCGTGATTTGCGTTGGCCACGCGGTGAGCAGGTCGGCTTGGGTCATCTCTTGATGCGCGAGCAGGGCGGCCAGCGCCTCTGGCTCCCAGCGAGTGTCGGCATCGGTGAACAACAGCAGGTCACCGCGCGCTTCTTGGGCGAGCTGCCAGCACGCCCAGTTCTTGCCCGCCCAACCGCTCGGCAGCGGGCGACCCGTCAGGATGCGCGTGCGCTTGTCACCAGCAGCGCGGGCGATCTCGGCTGTGCCATCAGACGATTGATCGTCGAGGATGAGCAGTTCAAAGTGGGGGTAAGTCTGCTGGGTGAGCGCGGCGACGGTTTGGCCGATGACGGCGGCCTCGTTGCGCGCGGGGATCAAGATGGAGACGAACGGGCGCGCGCTCGGCTGTTGAACGATCAGGCGGCGCAGCAGCCAGCGGTTCACCACGGCGAGCAGCGCAAACGTGACGAGGATGATGGTGGCGGAGACGATCAGGTAAGTGGTCATGCGGCCCCGCGGAAGCTCGGCAGGCGTTTGAGGCCTGCGCGGTGTTTGAACAACAAAATAGCGAAGTTCCCCATCCAGATGAGCAAGAACACAGGCATCTGGTTGTAGGCGACCAGCAAATACAGCAGCACGCCCAGCATCATGAACATTACCACCCAGTCATCGGACTTGCTCAAGAGGCGATACCACAGGAACAGATTGACCCCGATCACAATCGGGACTTGCCACAGCGTGAGCGCGGCCCACGTCCCACCTGTGATGGCGACCGCTTTCCCCCCCTTGAAGCCGAGGAACGGCGAGAAGGCATGACCAGCAATCGCCAGCACAGCCACCAGCGCCAGCCGCTCATCGTGCCAGCCCAGCCCCCAATAGGCGATCCCGACTGGGATCGACCCCTTCAGCGCGTCGGCCAGCACGGCCACGATGTACCAAAAACGGCTGCCGCTGGCGCGGTAGACGTTGGTCGCGCCCGGGTTGCCGTCCCCGTGTTGACGAATGTCCACGTTGAACACGACGCGGCCAATCACGACTGAGAAGGGCACACTCGAGAGCAGGAAGGCGGCAGCGGCCAGCAAGAGAACGTCCATAGGTCAGGCGGCTTTCCACCTCAAATAAGCCCACAGCATCATCACGGCCATGGCGAGCGACCCCACGACCGCCGGCCCGGGCATCCCCCAGAAGACAGCCAGCCCAACGCTCTGCAAGAACCACACGCAGGCGTAGACCGCAACAAGCGGCAACTTAGGCAGGGCGGGCGGGCAGAGGATAAAGCTCACGATGAACGAGACGATCAACCAGCCCGCGTAGTTCGACCACGGGATGCCGAAGTAGCCTTCAGGGTTGGCCCACTGCCAGAAGTTCCACCCGACCATCTGCGGGTCGAGGAACAGATCCCACGCCGTGAGTGCTAGCGCGGAGATCGCCGCAAACGCGGCGCGATAACGCAAGGTGGGTCGCTGGATAGGGTCGCCGAGGATGATCTGCGCCAGCGCCCACGCGGGTGGCAGCATCATGAACCACGCGAACGGAATCAATACCGGCACGCCGCCGATCTGCGGCTGGAGGACGTCAGTGTAAATGTATTCGCCAAAGGGAAGGCCTGTGCGATGCCCGATGAACTCAGCCAGCCACGTCATCACTGCGATGCCTGCGAGGTAGTAGAGCGTGCGCCAGCCGAAGCGCGCCGACACCGCCACATAGACTGCGGCGGCTTGGGCGATGGCAGCGATGGTGATGCACAGGGGGATCACCTCCGGCCCGATAGTCCAATAGGCGATGGGGAAAGCGATCATCGTCGCCAGCCACACCGCAATGGCGACAAATTCGCGTGGGTAGGTGATGAGCGCGCTGCGGGCGCTCGTCAGGGCAGCGGTCATGTGAGCAGTCTCTCCACGTTTCCAACAACTTCAAGGCCAGCGTTGCGGCCTGTATCCTCAACGATGAGTATGCGCCGGAAACCATCCAAAGCGCTGAGACGCAGGTGAACGCTTGCTTGGAGTGTTTCATCCACGCGCATATGCATCGCGTGCTTCTCTGGCCCTTTGAGCGGCGCACCTGCGGCGCGCTGGGCAGTGATAACCAGCTCATAGTCGCGGTTGAACAGCACCCACTCAACGGTTTGCTCGTCAATTCGCAGCTTGTCCACTTTGGAGCGGTTGTAGGTGGCGAAGCGGTAAATCTGCCCATTGTAGAGCAGCGCAACGATGAAGCCGTTGAAGGTGCGCCCCAAGTTGGGAATCGTGGCGATGGACGCGCTGAGCGACATGTTGGGCGTGGCGAAGTGGTTGGTCTGCATCCACACGTAGGCTGAGGGGAAGTTCGTCCCCCAGTCCTTTTCGGTGTAGCCGCGCCCACCCGTGAAGTCAACTGTCTCACCGTAGAGCGTCAGGCTGCCGCTGATGGTGTGATCCATGCTGACGATGCCGTGGTTGCACTCCATGAACGGTATCCACCCGTACCAGCCCATGATGCCGGGCGATGTCAGCGTGACGGGGAAGGGCGTTAGATCGTGGAAGTGGAGTTCCCCACAAATCGCGCCGTGCTCGTCTTCATGGTTGAGCATCAGCCGGTCGCGCGTGAAGCGGCTTTGGCCAACCGTTACGTCAAACGTTTTGTCAGCGGCGGTGAAGCTGCCAATACGGTGGTAGCGTGCCCTGCCATGTGTGCCATCCAAGACTTGGATGAAGGCATGCGTCTCTTTGGTGCTTTGGGCGATGAGCACGCCCGGAATGATCGAAAAGGCGCGCCGCTCGTCGCGCGTGACGAGCTTGTAGTACCAACCCTCAAAGAACGGGGCGCGCTTGCCCTTGCCGTGATACCAGTCGGGGTTGAGGCGGGTCTGAATGAAATTAGCCATGCAGCGTCTCCACGGAGGAAGTTTCGATAAAGTGTTGTATCTCGTTCAAGATCGCAGGCCAGCCCGGGAGTGTCGTATCAGTGAGGGTGTGCGGCCCGGGCAGTTCAACGTAGTGTGGAGCGTTGCGGAACAGGTCGAGATAGGCGCGCGTGATGTGAGGGCGCACGAGTTCGTCGTCCTGCCCTTGTATGATGAGCGTTGGGCAGGTCACGCGCGGAGCCGCCTCTGCGCCCATGAGGCCAGCGCGTCGAATTTGATCGAACAACCGCACGGGCACGCTGAAGTTGAGGATCGCCTCGCGCGTGGCGTCGTCGTTCAAGTCTGCGTTGGGCATGAAGTTACTCACGCTCTCACGAAACTTGGGGTCGTTCCAATCGGGTTTGAACAGGCGGAACGGCTTAAACTGTGGGACGACATAACGCAGCACTGGCAGGGCGCGCCACAGGATATGCTCGAGCTGCCAGAAGGGGGCGAGCAAGATTAACTTGTGTGGGGCAACTTCGGCGGCCAGCTTGACGGCCAACGCCCCTCCCATCGACAAGCCGATGATCCCTACGGCGCTGTGGCTGCGTTGCAGCGTTTGGAGGGCGTCGCGCGCCGCGTCCAACCAGTCCTCAACCGTGTAGTCATTGATGCGGTCAATTTGTGCCCCAAAGCCGGGCAGCAGCAGGCAGTCTACTGAATCGCCCATCGCGACGAGCGCATCGGCAATCGGGCGCATCTCGGCGGGCGTCCCCGGAAAGCCGTGGATGAGCAGCCACGCGCGGCGCGTTGTGCCCGTGGCTTGATAGCGTTGAAACTGCTCGGCTTCAAAAGCGCGGCTGAAAGAAATTGTTTCCATTGGTCACCTCATGAAGCAGTGTAACAGCGCTAGATTAGCCGACCTATAACATTTAGCACTGCTAATTGTTTTCTAAATTAGACTTCAGACCGAGTTCAGTCTGAGTCCGTAGAATTGAGCATGAGTTCCTAATTGAACCAGTAATATTGATTTTGTACACGCCAAGGGCAAGGTGTTATGGGAAGTGCACTCATTTGGGGCGCATCAGGTGGCATTGGGGCTGCTCTGGTAACACATTTAGGGTCGATGGGCTGGCAAGTCTACGGAGCAGCGCGCAACACATCGCGCATCCCACGTTCGGCACAGCTTGCGCTCGACTTTGACGCGGACTACGAACACAGCTTTGAAGCGGTGACAATGCGCGTGGCGCAAGAGACCACCGAGCTTGACCTGATGGTGTACGCCGTGGGGGATATCGCCTATGGCAAGCTGGGCGAGATGGGGCTGAAGGGGTGGCACGCCACGCTGCAATCGAACCTGACCGGGGCTTACCTTGCTGCGCTGTACGGGCTTGATCTGCTCAAGGAGGGGGGACATTTGGTGTATATTGGGGCGTATCTCGATCACATCCGCCTGCCGAAGATGGGGGCTTATGTGGCAGCAAAGGCAGGCCTTGCCGAGTTGGTGACGGTGCTTCAAAAAGAACACCGCAAGCATCGCTTTACCATTGTGCGCCCGGGGGCAACTGCAACGGGCTTTTGGGACAAAGTCACGTTGAAGCTCCCACCGGATGCGAAGCAGCCGAATCAAGTCGCTGCGGCGATTGTGCAGCACCACATCAGCGGTGGCAGTGGTGATTTAGATTTATAACAGCGCGTTAGTATTCATCAGAAGCTCACTTCAAGTTCATCTGAGGCTAGCTAGGGCGCGTCATAAACACACCAAACAATGACTGGAGGGCAGTCACACATGGGGAAAATCATTGTTATTGGCAGCGGCTTTGGGGGTTTGGGGGCAGCCATCCGCTTGGCAGCCGCAGGCCATGAAGTAGAAATTATCGAAAAACGCGATAAACCCGGCGGGCGCGCCTATGTTTACGAGATCAACGGGTTCAAGTTTGACGGCGGCCCGACAGTCATCACGGCGCCCTTCATGTTCGACGACTTGTGGGCAGCAGCAGGCAAAAAACGCGAGGATTACGTCGAGTTCGTCCCATGCGACCCGTTCTATCGCATCTTCGACTGGAACAAGCGCGCCTTTGACTACAATGGCGACGAGCAGTTCATCCTCAGCCAGATCGAAAAGTGGAACCCAGAGGATCGGTTGGGGTATCAGCAGTTCATGGCGACGACCAAGGCGATCTTCCAGAAAGGCTTTGTCGAGCTGGCGGATAAGCCCTTCTTGCAGTTTACCGACATGCTCAAGGTTGCCCCTGACCTCATCAAGATGCAGTCGTACTTGAGCGTGTACAGCTATGCATCGCAGTTCATCAAAGATGACTTTCTGCGGCGCTGCTTCTCGTTCCACCCCTTGCTGATTGGCGGCAACCCGTTTGATGCGCCATCGATCTACGCGATGATCCACTACTTGGAGCGTGAATGGGGCATCCACTACGCGATTGGGGGGACGGGCGCAATTGTCAACGCGATGGTGCGCCTATTTGAAGAACTCGGCGGCAAGCTGCGCTTGTCTACCGAGGTGGCTGAAATTTTGACAAGCGGTCGGCGTGTGACCGGCGTTCGGCTGGCCGACGGCACAATAGAACGCGCGGATCACGTGGTGGCGAACGCGGATGTTGGCTTCGTTTATGAGCGCATGATCAAGAAATCGAGCCAAAGCCTCTACATGAAGGCCAAGATGGGGCTGATGAAGTACAGCATGTCGCTGTTCGTGATCTACTTCGGGACGAAACGACTGTACCGCGATCAGGGGCTGGCGCACCACAACATCATCCTCGGCGAGCGCTACCGCGGATTGCTCAACGACATCTTCAACGACTACGAGCTGGCCAACGATTTCTCACTCTACCTGCACATGCCCACGCTGACCGACCCCAGCATCGCGCCGGAAGGCCACGAGAACTTCTATGTGCTGTCGCCTGTGCCGCACCTCGGCAGCGGTGTCGACTGGAAGAAGATGGCCAAGCCCTACCGCGACGCCATCATGAACTTCTTGGAGGAGAACTACCTGCCGGATTTGCAAGCGAATATCGTGGCCGAGCACACGATTGACCCACTGCACTTCCGCCATGAGCTGAACAGCCGCATGGGGGCTGCCTTCAGCGTGCAGCCGATCCTAACGCAGTCGGCGTGGTTCCGTCCGCACAACCGCGCCGAGGACTTCGACAATCTGTACTTTGTGGGCGCGGGGACGCATCCGGGGGCTGGGCTGCCCGGGGTGCTCTCATCGTCGATCATCGTGCAGAATCTGATCGGGCCAGCCGAGTCGCGTGTGGCCTATGCGCCTAAATCGACGACACTGGAAGTGGTGTCATGAGCTTGATCCGAACGCCCCCGTGGGAAGTCCGATTGTTGAGCGTGGCGCAGGAGGCCTTCAACAGCCCACCTGCGAGTCACATGCAGTGTGATGCCGCGGTGCTAGAAGATGCGTATGCGCTCTGCGAGCAGATTACCCTTCAGCACAGCAAGACCTTCTACGTGGCATCGGCGCTGCTGCCACCAGCCAAGCGGCGCGCTGTTCGAGCGCTCTACGCTTTCTGCCGCGTGACGGACGATCTGGTGGATCAAGCGCCCGTGGGCACGAGCCGCGACGCTGCGCTGCGAGCATGGCAGGAGAAAGTGTTCGCCGATCATCCGTCACACGATGAGCCGGTGGCGCTGGCATGGGCCGATACCCGCGCACGCTTCCACATCCCGCGCGGGTATGCGCTGCAACTGATCGAAGGATGCGCGCGCGACATTCGCCAGACGCGCTATGAGACGTTCGATGAGCTGGCTGAGTACTCCTACGGCGTGGCTTCCACGGTGGGCTTGATGGCGATGCACATTGTGGGCTTTGCTGGCGCAGAGGCGATCCCGTATGCGGTGCGGTTGGGCGTGGCCCTTCAGATCACGAACATCCTGCGCGACGTGGGTGAGGACTGGCGCAACGGGCGGCTTTACCTGCCACGTGAGGAACTGCGCGAGTTCAACCTGAGCGAGGCTGACATTGCGCACGGCGTGGTAACGCCTGCATGGCGTGAGTTCATGCGCTTCCAGATTGAGCGCAACCGTCGCTTGTATGCTGAGTCAATTAAAGGCGTGGCGCTGCTGGACGCCAACGGTCGGCTGGCGATTACAGCGGCAGCTCGGCTGTATGAGGCTATCCTACAGGACATCGAGGCGCACGATTACGATGTGTTCAGCCGCCGCGCGCGCATCAGCACCTTGGGCAAACTGCGCCGCTTGCCCGGCATCTGGTGGTATAGTTCGCGGGTCAAGGTTCAGACAGGCAGAGGGGGAACTGCATGAAAGTTGGCATCGTCGGGACGGGCATGGTGGGCGCGACGGCAGCGTATGCGCTCATCATGCAGGGCGTCGGGCGTGAGGTCGTGTTGGTTGACCTCAACGAGGCGCGGGTGAAGGCCGAGGCGGATGATCTTTATCACGCCGTCCCGTTTGCGCACGCGCTCGACGTTCGCGCGGGCGATTATCCCGATCTGGCGGGGTGTCGGGTGGTGATCGTGGCGGCGGGCGTGGGCCAGAAGCCGGGCGAGACGCGCTTGGAGCTGTTGGGGCGCAACGCGGCGGTGTTCAAGGAGGTGATCCCGAACATCCTGCACTATGCCCCGAGCGCAGTGCTGGTCATTGCCACCAATCCGGTGGACGTGATGACGCACATCGCCGCCAAGCTTGCGGTGAAGTTTGGCGTGCCGCGTTCGCGCGTGTTCGGGAGCGGCACAACGCTCGACACAGCGCGGTTCCGCGCGTTGGTGGGGCGGCACGTGGGCGTTGACCCCAAGCATGTCCATGCTTATGTCGTGGGCGAGCACGGCGACAGCGAGGTGCTGTCGTGGTCGACCGCGTCAGTGGGCGGTGTGCCGCTGTCGGAGTGGTGTTCTTACCATAACATCGCGCTCGACGACGGCGTGAAGGAGCGTATCGACTACAACGTGCGCAACGCGGCCTACACCATCATCAACGGCAAAGGGGCCACCTACTACGGCATCGGCAGCGCGCTGGCCCGCATCACCGACATTATCCTACGCGATGAACGCGCCATTCTGACGATCTGCACACCGCAGGTTGAGATTGCCGGCGTCAAGAACGTGACGGTGGCGATGCCGTTCCTGCTGGGCGGCAGCGGCGTCATCGGCGCGCATCATCCGATGGTGCTAGCGCCGGATGAGCAAGAGAAGCTCCACCGCAGCGCATCGCTCATTCGTGATTTGATCACACAACTCGAAGCACAGGACGACGACCTATGACCTATTTTGCCTTCTTGGCGCTGTTCTTGGGCATCCCGCTGCTGCTGCTGAGCGCGATCACCATTCATGACTATCGGCGCGGCCATTGGATGCCTGCCCCGCTGCGAACGTGGGCGCCATGGAAGGTGATCCTCGGGCTGTGTGTGGTGGCGTTTTTGTACACCACACCGTGGGACAACTATCTGGTGGCGACCGGCGTCTGGTTCTACGACCCGGACTTGGTGACGGGCATCGTGATCGGCTGGGTTCCGATTGAGGAGTACACGTTCTTCATCCTGCTGCCGATCTTCACCAGCTTGTGGACGCTGCTGCTGATGCGCTACATGCGACTAAATCCCCAGCGGGCTGAGTGGGCTGCGAGCCATCGTGCGCGCTATGGCTGGACGGCGGCGATCTTTGTGCTGTGGGTTGTCAGCGTGGCGGTGCTGGTGCTGACGTTTGTTGACCCGGCGTGGAAGCCGTTCACGTACATGTCGCTCATTCTGGCGTGGGCGCTGATACCGATTATGATTCAGACCTTCTTTGGCGCAGATATCCTGCTGCGACATTGGCGGGTGGTGCTGCTGTCGATTGCCACCAGCACGCTCTACTTGAGCGCGACTGACGCTGTCGCCATCCTTGAGGGCACATGGACGATTGAGCCGACGCAGTCACTGCCTATTCTTATCGGCGGGGTGCTGCCGATTGAGGAATTTACGTTCTTCTTGATTGTCAACATTTTGGTGGTGCTGGGGTTGACGCTGGTGCTGTCTGAGGAGAGCTACCAGCGGCTGCACGACTTGGAATCAGCGCGCGGTTTTGCGTGGGTGGCGCGCGGCTTGCGTGCGCTCGTCCCGCCGCCACCGTCGTACACACAAGGAGCTGTGGAGCAATGAACATCTGGCAATTTCAAAACCGCTTGTCGAAGCGGCTGCTGGCGTGGGGCGTGGGCAGTGTGCTGTGTGGGCTGTTTTTGCTGCGCGGGGGTAAGTTCTGGCGCGGCGTGGGCTGGCAGTTCATCGGCTGGGGCGCGATTGACGCGCTGATTGCTCTGGTTGGGCGCAACGCCGCTGAGAGCCGCATCGACGGCCTCGAAAACCCCGGGCTAGAATCAGTGCAAGCGGAGGAAACTCAGAACCTCACGCGGCTGCTGTGGATCAACGCAGGGTTGGATGTGCTGTATATGCTCGGCGGCAAGCGCTGGGCGGATGGTGACAAAGGCGACGGCAGCCGCGCGGGTCATGGCTTGGGGATCGTGCTGCAAGCGGCGTTTTTGTTCTTCTTTGACCTCTACCACGCTTTGACCGCGCCTAAGAGCAAGTAACCCCTCTGCGCGTGCAGGGGCAAGGCAGGCCTTGCCCCCAAGCTTTCACTACGACGACAGGAAAGCAATCAACGCCGCGTTGAACGGTTCGACGGTTTCTTCCATCGGCAGGTGGCCGATGCCCGCAAAGTCCGCACGCTGGACGTTGGCCAGCGCCGCCTCCATTGAATCGGCGAGGCGCGGCGACACCCACGTGTCTTGATCCCCCCACATGAGCAGCACTTCCACGTCTTGGGTGGCGGCGGCGAGGTCAGCCAGCGTGATGGGTGAAGCCTCCTGCGCTTGCAGATACGCAAGGAAGCCGACGGGCGCATCTTGAATTTTGAGGATGCGGGCGTAGCCTGCGGCCACCTCCGGCGTGACCATGTCAGGGTCGGCATAGGCGCTGCGGATGGTGTTGATGAAGAACTGCTCCGTCACGAGGACGCGCAGCAGGCTGGGCGCGAGCGGTGAACGCGGATCGATGCTGTTCAAGAGCGACAGCGCGCTTGATGCGCCGCTGGTTTCCTGCTGCTGGCCCTCAGCGGGGCGCATAGCCTCAAACACGCCACCCGCGACGAACACGAGCCGGTTGACTTTGTCGGGGTGGCGGACGGCAAATTGAGCCGTCACTGCGCCGCCCATGCTGTGGCCGACGATGTCTGCGCGGGGGATGCCGAGGGTGTCCATGAAGCCTGCGACGATGTCAGCCATGCCAGAGCGCGAGTAGTCAATGTCTGGGCTTTTGTCGGAAAGGCCAAACGGGGGCAGATCGAGCGCGACGGCGTAGAAACCTGCCTCGGCCAGCGCAGGCAGCGTGTCGCGCCATGTGAAGGTGGAGCCGCCGAAACCGTGGATGAGGATCACGGGCGGGTTGGTGGGGTCACCTTGAGCGCGGTAATAGACGCTGACCCCGTTCACATCGGCAAATTGGCCGTCAGGGTCGGCCAGTTCTTGCGGCGTTTGAAACTCTTGGGCGTTGACGGCGATCACCAAACCGATGAAGCCGGCGATCACGATCAACGGGATGGACAGGACAAAGAGGGCTATTTTACGTTTCATATCTAAGAATCTACTTTCTCTCCACGAGCTTGTTTGAAAGCGCGCAGCGTGCGCTCGCGCGCCATCCCATGATCGACGATGGGCGGCGGGTAGTCAACGGGGCGCTGCGGCGCTTCCCACGGCTTGTGGATGAACTTATCGGGCACGGCGGCCAATTCTGGAATCCAATGGCGCAGGTAGGCCGGCGTGGCGAACTTCTCGGACTGGTTGATGGGGTTGAAGATGCGGAAGTAGGGCTGCGCGTCGGTGCCGGTTCCAGCTGACCACTGCCAGCCGCCGTTGTTGCTGGCGGGGTCACCATCGATCAAGTGCTGCATGAAGTGGCGTTCACCCTCCAGCCAGTGGATGAGCAGATGCTTGGTTAAAAAGCTGGCGACGATCATCCGTGCGCGGTTGGGCATCCAGCCGATAGCCTTCAACTGACGCATGGGCGCGTCCACGATGGGATAGCCAGTTTGGCCGTCCTTCCACGCTTGCAATTCGTCAGGGGCGTGCCGCCACTCGAGCTTGAGATATGTATCGGTGAAGTCGCGCGTCAGCACGTGGGGGAACGCGACAAGGATATGAGCGTAGAAGTCGCGCCAGATGAGTTCGCTCACCCACGTGTGGATCGACTCGCGGTAGGCGGCGCTGGGGGTGCTGCGCCATGCCTCGCGCGCGGCCTCGTAGCAGATGCGCGGGGAGATCAAACCGAAGCGCAAATACGGCGAGAGGTAGGACGTGCTGCGTTCCGCCCCTTTGGCGTAGGGGTGAATCGGCAGGGCGTTGCGCGTCTCGCTGTAGCCGTGGACGCCGCGCGCCATGAACGCCTCTAGCAGCGCCGCAGCGGCGCGCTCAGAGGCCTCGGGCACGTCGATCGTCGGGCTGAAGCCCAGATCAGTCAGCGTGGGCAGGGGTTGTGTGGTCAAGCCTTCGCCTGTGTGGAAGGTCTGCGGCGTGAAGGTTGTCTGCTGGCTGGCGGGTTTGGTTTGTTTTTCCCAGTTGTTCTTGAACGGCGTGTACACCGTGTAAGGTTTGCCTTCGCTGGTGCGGATGCTGCCCGGCGGCATGAGCAGCGCGTCCTCGAACGTGTGAACGGGGATCGACAGCGCTTGCTGCACTTGAGCATCGCGCGCGCGGGCGTAGGGCGTGTAATCCACGTTGAAGTAGAGCGCGGCGGCGTTGGACTCTGCGATGACGGCTTGCAGCGCCTCCACGGGCGCACCCCAGCGGACGATCAAACGGCTGCCGTGCTGGCGCAAGCTGGCATCGAGCGACGTTAGCGCGTTGAGCATGAACGCCATGCGCGGCGCGCCTGCCCGCTGGCTTCGGTAGACGCGCTCATCGAAGATGAAGAGCGGGATAACCGGCTGCCCGCTCTGCACGGCGTGGTGCAGGGCGGTGTTATCTGTTAGGCGCAGGTCGCGGCGGAACCAGTGGATGACAGGTTGAATCAACTTGAAGCTCCTCGAGCTGGGATCGAGTGGCGGCGCGGCGCGGCAAGGGGCAGGTAGCGCTGCACATCAGCGGCCACGCGCAGCGCGCCGAGCGACACACCGGCGGTTGATTGGCCGGGGAAGATGCTGTCACCGACGAGCCGCAGGTTCGGGATGCCGGTGCGCGGCCCGCGCGCCGTGAACAACGACCGCTGCGGGAAGCCACCGACCATGCCCTGCGGGCGCAGGGTGTAGAACTCATACGTTAGCGGGCTGCCGGGCAAGGTGAGCGCGACGCTGCGCTTGAAGCCCGTGATATGCCGATCTACAAGGTTGATCATGCGCTCCGCGTAAGCCTCTTTGCGTTCGTAGTAGGCGGTTTTATCCTGTTCGAAGAGATCCCACCAGTCTTGCACGCGCGTGTGAGTGCTGATAGTGACCGCGCGGTAGCCCGTTGGGGCGCGCGTCGTGTCCCACGTGGGCGACATCGAGACGAACACGGTGCGCCCCTCGCCCATCGGCCCGTCCACGCTTTCGATCATCTGGTGGTGGTCGGGCAGGTCAGCGGGCAGATCAGCGGCGCGCACGCCGAGGTGCAGCACAAACGCGCCCTGCGTAGCGTCGCGGCGGCGCACCTCGCGCTTGAGGTTGTTCGGCGCGGCCTCGCCAAGCAGCTGCTCGAGCGCCCACGGCGTGTTGTTCAGCACGACAAAATCGGCAGGCAGGAACGACTCCGACGTGACGCGGCGGCTCGTCTTGTAGTAAACGCCAGTGGCACGACCCTCTTCGACGGCGATGCGCGTCACGAAGCGGCGGTAGTGAATCTGACCGCCGAGCGCGGTCAGCGTTTTGACGAGCGTCTCAGCGATGCCGCCGATGCCCCCCTCCACGTGATAGACCCCCTGCCGACTGAGGTCAAGCGCGGTGGCCCCGTAGAGGGCGTAGACGTGGTCGGTGGTGGTTTGCGCGCTGATGAGCAGTGAAGCATCCAAGAAGCGTTTGAACGCGGTATCGTTGGCCAGCCCATGTAAGCCCAGCCACTGGCGCACGCTCATGAACGCAAACGGCGCAATCAGCAGGTCGCGCGGGAAGTTCAGCAAGCCAACTTTGACCAGCTGCAGCAGCTCGGCAGGGTCACGCGGGGGCCACGGCAGCCCCTGCGCCGACATGCGCCACGCGATGGCCGCCACCGCCGACTGCTGCTGCCAGAAGCGCGCTGATTGGGGGAAGGCCTCTAGCACTTGCCGATGATCCAGCGTGAGGCCGATGCTGCGATCCGGCAGGTGGACAACCCACGCGGGGTCATGCAGCTTGACCGGCCAGTGAATGCCGAGCCGTTCTCCGACGACTGCGTGCGGGCCGTGCTTCTGAAAGCCACCCGCGACGGTTGCGCCCGATTCGAAGCGGTAGCCCTTGTGGGTGAACGTGCTGGCGCTGCCGCCCGGGTAGGTCTGCGCTTCCAGCACCTCCACGGTGTAACCAGCCTGAGCGAGCAAGGCCGCCAGCGTTAAGCCGCCTACGCCCGCCCCAATCACGACGACGCGCTTGGTCATGCCGTCTCCTTCTTCATGCGGTTGAGCATCCAGCGCGTTTTGAGGTGGCGATAGAGGAACAGGATGCGCAGCGGCATGCCGTCAAACATCAACCACGTAAGCAGCCCCTTGAGGCCGGGCTGATGCGCCAGCGTCACGCGGTCGGTCAGGCGCACGCCGTCTGCTTCTTGGGTGAAGATATGCTCGTGCCGCCAGTAGGCCAGCGGGCCGCGCACCATGACATCGGCAAAGCTGGTGGGCGTGGGGCCGGGTTCATGCCGCGCGATCCAGCGGAACGGGATGGGGCCGAACCACAGGGTGAACTCCAGTTCGCCGTCGCTGAGGGAGGTGCGCGTGTCGCGGTGCGTTTGCACGAAGATCGGTGGCGGGGTGAGCGCAGCGGGGCCGCCCTCCTGATGTAGGCGGATCATGTGATCCATGGAGGTATCGAATAAGGTGCTTTTCTCAAACACGCGCGCGGGCGCGCTGGCGGTTGATGTCATGTGGGCAATCCTTGATGTGTCAGCATCTTTTATTGTGTTCAAAATCGACTAAAAGCTGATAATCCAACTCTAAGCGCTTGGTGAGTGTGCTATACTGGCGAGCCGTTATTGGCGTTTCACTACTCAGGGATAGGCATGTCCAACGGCTTCGATCATGAGGTGTTTTTAAGCCCGTTTACGTGGCGGTATGGCAGTGCAGAGATGCGACAGCTTTGGTCATTGGCGCACACGCGGCGGCTTTGGCGGCGGATTTGGGTGGAACTGGCGCGGGTGCAGATGCAAGCGGGGTTAGTGACGGCAGAGCAGGTTGCTGATCTGGAGGCGCACCAAGACCAGATCGACATCGAGCGGGCGCTGGCACTAGAAGAAGACCTCAAACACGACCTCATGGCCGAAGTGCACACCTACGCCGAGCAAGCGAAGATCGGCGGGGGGATCATCCACTTGGGCGCAACCAGCATGGACATCGAAGACAACGCGGACGCGCTGCGGCTGCGCGAGTGCTTGGCGCTGACAGCGCGGCGCGTGGCAGATGTGCTGGCGGCGCTGGCTGAGCGGATCGATCAAGAAGCGGAAACAGTCTGCATGGCTTTCACCCATCTGCAACCGGCGGAGCCGACGACGATTGGCTACCGGTTGGCGTTCGTGGCGCAAGACTTGCTCGCGGATTATGAACGGCTTCAGCAGCTCGCTGGTTCGATCAAGGGCAAGGGTTTCAAAGGGGCTGTGGGCACGTCTGCTTCGTATAGTGAGCTGCTGCACGGCACAGGCATGACCCCGCGCGCGTTCGAGGACGCCCTGATGCAAGCACTTGGGCTGGAAGCGTTCGAGGTCACGCATCAGACGTACCCGCGCCGCCAAGATTGGGAGATCCTCAACGCGCTGGCTGGGGTGGCCATGACGGCCTACAAGTTCGCGTTTGACCTGCGCCTGCTGCAATCGCCGCCCATCGGCGAGTGGCGTGAACCGTTCGGCAGTCGTCAGATCGGCTCATCGGCGATGCCGTTTAAGCGTAACCCCATCCACGCTGAAAATATCGACAGCCTCGCGCGCTACGTGGCGGCGCTGCCGCAGGTGGCATGGGAGAACGCTGCGCATCACCTGCTCGAGCGCACGCTCGACGACAGCGGCAACCGCCGCGTGATCCTGCCGGAGGCGTTCCTCGCGGTGGATGAAATCCTGCTGCGGACGCTGCGGCTTATCCGTGGGTTTCAGATCGAGCGGGCCGCCGTGGAGAAGAACTTACAGCAGTACGGAATGTTCGCGGCGACGGAGCGCGTGCTGATGGAGGCGGCGCGTCGCGGCGGCAATCGGCAGGAACTGCATGAGGTGATCCGTCAGCACAGCCTGACCGCGTGGGCTGCTGTGCAGGCCAACCAACCCAACCCACTGGCCGACTTGATCGCACAGGATGCGCACATCCGTCAATACTTGAGCGCTGAAGAAGCACGGACGCTGCTCGACGCATCAGATCATGTGGGAGATGCGCCCGAGCGGGCGCGCGCGCTGGTCGAGCGTATCCGCGCGGCTATTTCCCCCGTGCCTCGTTGATCGCCATCTGGTAGCGCAGGGCGGCGGCGGCGGGCGCGCTGTGGGCGATGATGCCGCGCCCCACGTTGATCAACGCGCCGCGGCCATCGGCCACGAGGGCGGCTTGCACGCTGGTGTGCAGGTCGCCTCCTTGCGCCCCTACGCCCGGGATTAGGAACGGCACGGTGGGCGCAAGGGCGCGCGCGGTGGCGATGTGCTGCGGCTCGGTGGCCCCCATGACGAGCATGCAGTTGTGATTGTGATTCCAATCGAGCGCAACCTTGCGGGCAATCACCTGCCAGAGGGGCACGTCAGCCACGATCTGATCGAAGAAATCGGCCGCGCCGGGGTTAGAGGTGCGGCATATGAAGATGCTCACCTTGTCTGTGCGTGCAAGGAAGGGCGCGAGCGCGTCATAGCCCATGAGCGGGTTGAGCGTTACTGCGTCCACGTTGAGGCGGTCGAAGAAGGCGCTGGCATACTGCTCGCTGGTGTGGCCGATGTCGCCGCGTTTGGCATCCGCGATGATGAAGACATCAGGATAGGCCTTGCGCAAGTAAGCGACGGTCAGTTCCAGCGCGTCCCAACCGAGGGAGCCGCTGGCTTCGTAGAAAGCGGTGTTGAGCTTGTAGGCCGCCGTATAGGGGTAAGTCGCGTCGATGATGCGGCGGTTGAAGGCGAATGTGTCCCCGGCGGTCATGGCCTCGGTGGGGTCGAGGCCGACGCACAGCAGCGAGTTGGCGGCGTCGATGCGCGCGTTTAGCTTGGCTAGGCTCATATGGCAAACCCTTGTCGTGCTGCCCAACCGTGCGGGTCGCTGAACCAATCGCGCACCACCGCGGCCTGTGCCTCGTTGAGCGCCCCACGCGAGAGCGCCTCGTCCAAGATGGCGCTAAAGTGAGTGAGCGTGCGCAGCGGCACGCCCGCAGCGGCGAAGTTCGCAGCGGCTTCGCGGAAGCCATACTGCACGATGGCCAGCACGCCGATCACCTCGGCTTGGGCGGCGCGCAGCGCATCTACGGCGGCGAGGCTGCTGCTGCCGGTTGTCACCAAGTCCTCGATGAGCAGCACGCGCCGCCCCGCTACATCACCGCCTTCGATGAGCTGCTGCTTGCCGTGGCCTTTGGCCTCTTTGCGCACAAACACCGAAGGCCTGCGCAGCACATAACTGAGCGCGGCGCTGTGCGGCACGCCTCCTACAGCGACACCTGCAATCACGTCACCGTGGGCGAAGTCGGCCTGCGTTACCTCGGCAAAGGCTTCAATCACAGTGTGCCATGCTTCAGGGTGAAATGGCAAGCGCCGGTTGTCAACGTAGACGGGCGATATGATCCCTGACTTGAAAGTGATGGGCTGCTGAGGTTGAAATCCCACCGCGCCCACGTTCAGCAAAGCGGAAGCCACAGAATGATCAGGCATAAGTCTCGCTTTCGATCAGTTGCAGCGCCAGCGGGCCGCGATAAATCAAAGCTGACCACACTTGCGCCGCATAAATGCCCAACGCGCGGTAGGCGGCCCACGCTGCGCCGTTGAGGATGCCACCGCAGGCGATAATGTCCGGCGATGCTTTCAGCTCAAAGCGCAGGGTTTGCAGCTTGGCGGCGGCGTGAAGGCTGTGCTGAAATAATTGCCCACCGCTGATGCCCGCTGTGGCCTTGAGGTCGGGGGTGGGCGCGCTGAGGGTGTTGGTGGCGATGATAGCGCGCGCGCCTGCTTCGGCAGCGGCGGTCAAAAGGCCGCGGTACTGGGCATCGCTCAAGCATGGGCTGACTTTTACCCACAGCGGGGTCGGCTGGCGATAGCGCCGGATGAGCGTTACAAGAGACTCACACAACTTGCGGGTGAGCGCCTCCGTCTGATGGCCAGCGGGGTCATCCTCGGTGTTGGGGCAGCTCAGGTTGAGCGTCAACCATGCGGGGTTGAGGTGCGCGTCGAGGAATAGGTCGGCGGCTTCGATGAGTTCGTCGGCCTGCTGTTGGGGATCGCTCACGCCCGGGGAGACGGCAAGGTTGATCCCGAACACGGGAGGCAAATGCTCGCGCCGCGCGCGCAGGAAGTAGGCGGCAGCGCGCGCCCCCGGGTTGCGCAGGCCGATGCGGTTTTGCAGCGATTGACTGCGCACGTCACGCCACAGCACCGTCCCACTGTTGCCGACCCGTGGATAGCGTGTGAACGAGCCAAACTCGACTTGGCCGACCAGCGCAGGCACGGCGCGCCAGCCCGGGATGAGGTTGAGGCCGCTCTCCAGCGCGTGGAGCGCCTGCGCCTCTGAGGCGAACCCCTCTCCCTTGACGAAGCCCGCGGCCACCATGAGCGGGAAGGCTAGGGTCGTGCCGCCCACCTCCAATGGGGCATGCTGTGTGCTGAGCTGGTGCAGGCGGCGCAGCGCCCCGACGACCCACGGGGCATCATCCCACACGGCAAGTCGGCGCAGCAGCGCTTCATGGGCGCGCTGCGGCGGCTGACGGAACAAGAAAGGCCGCCCAGCGCGATAAAGGCTGCTTACGATCTGGGCAATCGGGTTCATGAGGCCGCCTTAAACACGTTGTGGGGCCGAGCGACCGGCGTGATCGTCTCACCGTTGTAGACGCGCTGGCCGCGGATCCACGTGGCGACGACGCGCCCG
>JBDNCV010000073.1:0-18143 GCA_046719465.1 Anaerolinea sp. | reverse complement strand
CCACCAAGAGCTGCTCTAAGCGGGTCAGTATTTGCAGCGCGTATTGGTCAGCTTCGGCGGTGATGCGGTTGGCCTCTTGCAGCGCCGTCTCGCGGATGGCCTTGGCGCGCTCCTGCGCCGCTTTGACGATCTCATCGTCGTTGATGCGCTGCTCAGCGCGATCCCGATGCTGCTGCACGATGCGGGCGGCCTCCTCGTGGGCTTCCGCCAACACGCGGTCGCGCTGCGCAATGATCCGCGAGGCCTTCTCAATCTCGTCAGGGATTGAGATGCGCATCTGGTCGATGATCTCCAGCGCGCGCTCCTCGTCAATGAGCGTGTATTTGGTGCCAAAGATGTGACGACCATCGTCGATCAAATCTTCCAACCGGTCAACCAGATGTTGAATGTCCACGTCTTGTCCTCCCGCACATCCCGCTAAGAAGATCGTCTCAAAAACTCATAGCGCTCAGTGATCGCTTGCGCCACGTGCGGCGGCACCATCTTGGAGAGGTCGCCGCCCAGCTCGCCCACTTCACGAACCGTGCTGCTGCTGATGTACATATACTTCTCATCCGCCAAAATCGCCACTGTCTCCACGTCTGGCGCGAGTTTCTTGTTCGCCATGCCCATACGGAACTCAAACTCAAAATCGCCAAACACGCGCAGCCCGCGAATGAGCGCCAACGCCCCCACCTGCCGAGCAAAGTTGACGGTCAGCCCGCTGTACGACACAACGCTGATTCGCCGTTCCTCAGCAAAGCACTGCTGCGCCAGCGCCACCCGCTGCTCTAATGGGAACAGCACATTCTTTTTAGGGTTGGCGTAAATCGCAACAATGACCTGATCGAAGATCTTGGAGGCGCGCAGCGCGATGTCGATATGCCCAAAGTGAATCGGATCCAGCGACGCTGGATACACCGCTATGCGCTCCATGTGATCTCCCACCCGGTAGAGCTGTGATTAACTATATAGTGAATATCACAAACGCGCCAACAGATATCCCCAGCGGAAGTGTCTACATTTGGACTAATCGGCCTCACCCCTAAATTCCTTCTCCCTGTCAAAGTAGGCACTTACCCCCTGTGGCACGTTCAACGCCACAGCACTCAAGACACGTCCCCCGTGTCTTGCGTTTGCATGGCCACAAGCTGACGCAGCAGTTGATGCTCTGGCAGTTGCAGGCCCGGGTCGCGTTCGTAGATCGTGCGGGCTTCACGCTGGGCCAGCGCCACTAGATCCGGCATCATCAGCTCCGTCAATTGCAGCGAGGACGCTCCGCTCTGGCGCGCCCCCAGCAGGTCGCCCGCCCCGCGCAGCCGCCAGTCCAGCTCCGCCAGCGCGAAGCCGTCGTCCGTCTCGCGCATCTTGAGCAAGCGCTGCTGAGCAGGCGTCCATGCGCGCTCCGCCCCTTGATCGTTATCGGCCAAGTCATACGGCTCAAAGATGCCCGATTCCACCATCAAGATGCAATACGATTCGTGCTCGCCTCGCCCCACGCGCCCACGGAACTGATGAAGCTGCGCAAGGCCGAAGCGGTTGGCGCTCTCGATCATGATCACGCTGGCGTTAGGGATGTCGACGCCAACCTCCGCAACGCTGGTCGTCACCATGATGTCGTACTCATGCCGACTGAACGCTGCCATCATCTCGTCCTTCTCACGCGGGGTCATGCGCCCATGCAGCAAGCACACCCGATGGTGGAAAAACACGCGCTTCAACTCCTCATAGGCCTCAACCGCGCTGCGCGCTTCTGAATTTTCGTCCTCGCTGGCCTCTACAAGGGGGTGGATGATGAACGCCTGCCGCCCTTGCACAAGCTGCGACTCGATAAAGTCGTAGATGCGCTCGCGCTCTGACGGCAAGTTGATCTGCGTCTTGATCGGCCGGCGGCCTTTGGGCTTCTCATCGATCACGCTCAGGTCAAGATCAGCGTACATAGTGAGCGCCAGCGTGCGCGGGATGGGCGTGGCGGTCATCACCAGCAGGTGCGGGTGTGTGCCTTTGCTGCGCAGGCGTGCTCGCTGCTCCACGCCAAAGCGGTGCTGCTCATCCACCACCGCGACCGCCAACTGCTTGAACTCCACCGCATCTTGAATCAGAGCGTGCGTGCCCACTACCACGTCGATCTGCCCGTCGGCCAGCCCGCGGTAGACCTCCTCGCGCTCGCTCGCGCTCAAGGCTCCCGTCAGCAGGCGCACCGTCGGGGTGCGTTCACCGGGGAAGTTGGCCAGCGCACGGCTGACCCCGCGATAGTGCTGCTCAGCGAGGATGCTCGTCGGGGCCATCAGCGCGGCCTGCATCCCATTATGCACCGCCACCGCCATCGCGGTGATCGCCACCGCCGTCTTGCCCGCGCCCACATCACCTTGCACCAGACGGTTCATTGGGACAGGGCGCTGCACGTCGTCGAGGATGTCGTGGATGGCTCGCATCTGCGCACCCGTCATCTCATACGGGAAGGCGGACGCCAAAAAGCTGTCGAGGAAGCCCGGCTGAAGCGTGAGCGGGATGCCGGGCACGGACTGCCACTCGCGCCGGTTGCCGAGGATGGCCAGCTGCAGCAGCAGCAGCTCATCGAACACCCGCCGCCGCCGAGCATGCTCAAGGTGATCCCACCCCTCCGGAAAGTGCAAGTTGCGGATCGTCCACCCTAAATCGGCTAGATCAGCGCGCTCCAACGTCCCCAGCGGCACATAATCCGGCACGAGCGCTGACCACGTGTCAATCGCCTGTTTCATCGTGCGGCGGAAGCTGCGCGCTTTGATGCCCTCTCTAAGGCGGTACACCGGCACGATCCCAATGGTGTGCAGGTTCTCTTTCTCCAGCGGCTCCCACTCTGGGTTGGCCATTTGGAAGCGGTTGCCATACATCGTAACCTTGCCGCTCACGACGATTTGCATCCCCTCGCGCAGGGCGTTCCGCAGGAAGTGGCCACCAAAGAACGTGATCTCCATGCGCCCTGTGCCGTCTTCCAGCGTCAGCGCAAAATCGCGCCGACCGCTGCTGCTCACGCGCATGTGCGGCTTGGTGACCTTCCCAATGACCGTGTTCACCGTGTCCAGCTCAAGGTGATTGATCGTATTCAAGCGAGTGTAATCATCATAACGGCGCGGCAGATAGTAGATCAAATCCTCCACTGTGCGGATGCCAAGCGGCGCGAGCGCCTCCGCCACTTTCGAGCCGATGCCTTTAATCTCCGTGACTGGTTTGCGCAGCGCAGCCAGACGCTGTGCTGCTTCCTCCAAGCTCAGATCAGGGCGGGGTTGGCGCGGTGGGCGCTCCATACGCGGCAGCGGTTTGAGATCCGTCCCTTGCGGGTTGATGAACTTGTATTCAAACTCGTACACCTCGCGCGGGCTGTCCGTCATGCGCGGCTGTGGCGCTTCCGCACGGGCGGGCTGTGAGCGTTTTTCGCCGCCGCGCGCCGGTTTGGAGCCGCGTTCTGAGCGGGGCTGCTCGCCGCGCGGGGGGCGTTCTGGGCGCTGCGCTGCGCTGCCGGAGGGCTGCTCACCCCGTGGGGGGCGCTCACGTCGCTGCTCGTCACGCGGGGGGCGTGGCTCACCCCGTGGGGGGCGTTCTGGGCGCTGCGCTGCGCCGCCGGAGGGCTGCTCACCCCGTGGGGGGCGCTCACGTCGCTGCTCGTCACGCGGGGGACGCGCCCCCCGCGGTTCAGGGGTCTCGCGCTGTTCCTTGGGCGGCGCAGCGTTCGGCGGCGCAAACTGTGCCTTAAGCGCTTCAAGCTGCTGCCGGTACTGCGGCGGCACGGGGGCGCGCCCCGTGATGCGATCCAGCATGTAGTTGATGCGTTTGACGCGCTCGCGCTTGTCTTCGGTGTTGTCGTAAGCGCGCATGATCGCGGGCAGCTCTTCCGCCAAGATCAAGTGCTCCGCGCGACGTGCTTCGCTGCGCACATCGGCTGACCATTTCTCTGAGTAGGCCCCGAGGCCGCCGATCACTGTGCGGTTTTCGCAGCCGCTCTCGCGCTCTTGTTTCAAGACTTTGATGAGTGTTTCCAGCGCCGAAGGCATATCCTCTACACTTTCCAATTGCGCGATAGCGTTGCAGCCCCCAACGAGCCGATGCCAATGTGCGTGCCGAGCGTTGGCCCCACTTCCACAATCGGCGTATCGGTGGGCGCAAGATCCCCCAGCCGTTCAAGGAAGGCCTGTGCTCCCTCCATGTTCTGGATGTGCAGCACCACCAAGCGGTCTAGCGGGGCCTGCGCCGCCACCAGCTCATACAGGTGATCAATTGCCTTGCTGAAGGTGCGAATGCGGGTGATCGGGTGCACCTGACTATCGCGCACTTCAATGATCGGTTTAATCTGGAGCAGCGTCCCGATGCTGCTGATAAAGCTGTTCACACGCCCACTGCGCCGCAGCGCATCTAATGAGTACAGAGCGGCGTACAGCTTCTGATGCTTGCGTACCTTCTCCAACGTTTCGACGACTGCTTGCACACTGCCGGTGGCCGCGGCCACCTCCGCCGCAATCAGCACCTGCATCCCCAGCCCCATCGTCAGGGTTTGACTGTCGATCAATGTGAAGCGCGACGGGTCGATCTGCATGGCTGCCGCGCGGATGTTGGCGAACGTGCTGCTCAGCGCGGCGGGCACATGAATGCCGATGACATGGTCGTAGCCTTCCATCGCTTGACGCAGGATGTCCTCAGCAAAGGCGGGGGATGGAGCCGCTGTCGTTGGGTAGGGGTTGATGCTCGGCAGGGCGCGGTAGAAGGCTTGACGGTCAAGCTGCACGCCATCATCGGCATAGCTGTGATCGTGGTAGTTCACATAGCATGGGATCACCACGATGTTCCACTGTGCGAGCAGCTCTGGGCTGATGTCACAAACGCTGTCAGTAACAATCCTAATTTTCTGAGAAGTCATCGTCGTAGATATACTCACTTTCAAAGACGACCACCCCGCCCGCGTCTGCCCCCAACAGCACCGCTACAGCAGCGCAGTAGGTGGCAAAGCTCACGGGATGCCCGCCCCAATCGGCGTTCAAACGTTCTTGGATCATGCGCACTTGCTCGGTCATGCCAGATCGCGCTTGCAAGATGACCGTTTCCTCAATCGCGTCGAACTCGGTCAGGAACTCGACCAACTGGTCGATGGCTTGCCCGCGCGTGCGCACTTTCTCCATTACTTTAAGCTGCCCATCTTGGATTGTCAGCAGCGGCTTGATGCCCAGTAGGCTGCCCAAAACAGCGCGTGAATCTGCAATTATGCCGCTGCGGCGCAAATATTCAAGCGTCTCAACGTAATAGACACTATACACCCGTTCTAGTGCTGAGCGTACCGCATCTAGCAAATCGGGCAGCGGGGTTTCACTTTGCGCCAGCTCTGCCGCCAACCGCACAACCACCCCCTGCGCCGCACAGATCGTCCGCGAGTCCACGACGGTGATCGGGCACGTGGTTGCCTGCACTTGGGCAGCGGCGGCGCGCGCGTGATCAAAGCTCTTGCTCAATTCACGCGAGGGGTGAATCGAGACGATGGCTGTGTGGGTGCGCACCAACTGGCGATACAGCGCTGCATAGGCCGCAGCCGTAGGTGGCAGGATACGCGGGGTCGCGTGTGGATCTGCCATCAGCCGCAGCAGATCATCCAGCACAAAATCTGGCCCTTCTTGCAAGCGATGCCGCCCGATTTCGATTGTGTTGGGCAGCACGTGGACGTTCAACTGATGAATGAGACTGGGACGAATGAAGCGCGCGCTGCTGTCGGTGACGATAGCAATTGACATGCTCTATTCCAAGCTCATCAACAGCGGATACAGCGGTTGATCGCCCTGCAGCCATTCGATGGTAAGGCGGGGGTACGCTTGTAACATCTGCGCGCGCAGGGCATCCGCCTGCTCAGCCGACAGCTCGCTGCCTGCAAAGACCGTCAGCAGCTCATGTTGATCAGCCTCGGCCGCCGCCAGCAGATCGAGCGTCACCGTTGCGAGATCCGCCCCGTGGGCCACAGGCGTCCCATTCTTCAAGCCGAGCCACTCACCTCTGTGGATGCCACTCTGTTCGACATCGCGCGAGGCCGTCGTGACTTCCAGCGTGACCACTGAGCGCGTCGCCTCGGTCATGCGCTCCAACATCTCACTGATGGGCTGCTCTTGACTATCAAGATAGGCAAGCAGGGCGGCCATTCCCTGCGGGACGGACTTGGTCTGCACCACGTGAACCTGTCGATCTGGCAGCAGCGCGGTGGCTTGCTCCGCAGTGAGGATCAGGTTGCGGTTGTTGGGCAGGAAGATGACATTGCGGTAACGCGCACGCTGCGCCGCCTCGACAAAATCAGCCACGGACGGGTTCATCGTTTGCCCGCCTGAGATGACCTCCGCCGCCCCATATTCCAGCATTATCTGCCGCAGGCCTTCCCCGGCGGCCACTGTCACCACGCCCACGCCTTCGATCAGCGCCACCGCATCGGGCAGCGCTCGTTTTTGATAGGCCAACGCTTGACGCTGCATGTTCTCGATCACGATGTCGTCCAGCTGTACGCCCATTCGCACCGCGTAATCGAGCGGTACAGCAGGGTTTTTCACGTGCACATGCACTTTGACCAGCGATTCATCTCCATCCACCAGCGGCGACCATCCCATCGCGCTGATGTCACGCCGGATTTGATCAAGCGCTAGGTTTTCGCCGATCATCAAGAACTGCACGTCGTAGCCGTATTCCTCTTGCTGGTCAGTGGCGATAAGGGCGGTAGGCGCAGGCAGTTCGGCAAGGTTGGCTTGGCCTAGCGGCTCACCGTCTAAAAACCGCAGCACCCCCTCCAAGATCAGCACCAGCCCATAACCGCCCGAATCAACGACACCTGCCTGCCGCAGCACCGGCAGCAAATCGGGGGTCATCATAAGCGCTTTGCGCGCCTCGCGTACAAACAGCGCATACACAGCGTAGAGATCAAGGTCAGCGTGTTCAGGGATCTCGTGCGTGGCCATTTGCGCCACGGTCAAGATCGTGCCCTCCACGGGCGGCATCACAGCGCGCACTGTCTCATAAGCATAGTCCACCGCCGCGTGGCATGCGTGGAGGAACGCCTGCGCATCCATGACCTCAACATCGCTCAGGCCGTTGGCAAACCCGCGCAGCAGCATCGACAAGATTGTTCCGCTGTTGCCGCGCGCCCCACGCAGCGCCCCCCGCGCCAGCGCATCGCTCACTTGGCCGATGTGGCGTGTTTCGAGATGCTGAATCGCCGCGACTGCGCTCTGCAAGGTGTGCCACATATTCGTGCCCGTGTCGCCATCCGGCACAGGGAACACGTTCATCGCGTTGACCGCGTCGCGGTGCTGTTCCAGCCACGTAAGCGCCGCACGCATGCAAACGGTGAACAACAGGCCATCACATACTCGCGCCGTGGAAGCGATCATAGACTCAGCGTCTCCTTCGTCTCAAACACCGCCCTATTCCAACTCAACCTGCAAGCGGCTTCGCAGTGCGGCGATGCCCGCTGCTGGCCCTTGCGGATGTTGGAAAATGACTGTGCCCGCCACTAAAATGTTCGCGCCAGCTTCGACCGCGGCTACAATCGTGTCCTCGCTGATGCCACCGTCGACCTCAATGTCAATCTGCCGCCCCTGTTCGTTGGCCATCGCCAGCAAGCGCGCTATCTTGGGCAGCATGGTCGGAAGGAACTGCTGCCCGCCAAACCCCGGGTTGACCGTCATCACGTTGACGTAATCGACCAAGTCGAGGACTTCGCGCGCCATCTCGGCCGATGTGTGCGGGTTAAGCGCCAGCCCCGCCCGTACATCAGCATCCCCAATCATTTGCAATGTGCGGTGCAAGTTCGGGCTAGCCTCATAGTGGACACTGATCATATCTGCGCCTGCGTCTACGAACGCTTGCACATAACGTTCTGGCTCAACGATCATTAGGTGCACGTCTAGGGGCAGTTTGGTCACGCGGCGCACCGCCTCTACTACTACAATACCCATTGTGATGTTGGGGACGAAACGTCCATCCATCACGTCGATGTGGATGAGATTGCCCCCTCCCGCCTCAGCAGCCTGAATCTCATCTTGCAAGCGCGCAAAATCGGCAGCGAGCAGCGACGGCGCGATCTGAATCTTCTGAATGCCCACCTCTGGCTTCCTTCCCCAACGTTTATGCGCAAATGTTTATCTGTTCGGATTGTAACGTAAAATGCCAAGAAACCGACGCTTCACCCCATCCGGAACGTTGACCAGCGCTAGCAGCACTCCCAACACGATCAAGAACGACCCGATCCAAAGAGTGGGGGTCATGGCCTGCCCCAGCAGTACGACGCTCAACAGCGCCCCAACCAGCGGCTGCGCAAAGAAGAACAAAGAAGCCGTTGACGCCGGCACGAGCGCGAACGCGCGGTTCCACAGCCACATAGCCGCCGCTGTCGACACAAGACCAAGATACAACACCCCCAACACAGTGAGCAGCGTAACCTCACCGATGGCGCGTGATTGAAGCTCCATCACGCTAACGGGGATTGTCAAACCGAGACCACCCATAAACGCCAACAGCGTGACGAGCAAGGTATCGATCTGGCGGCTCACCATCCGCACCAAGACGCTGTAAAGCCCCCACGTGAGCGCCGCCAGCGCCAACGATAGATCGCCCAGCGCGGTGTCCGTGCCGAACGAGATCGACGCAGGGTTCACGATAATGATCACACCTATGGTGGCAAAACCAACTGCCGCAAGGCGGGCAGCAGTCAACTGCTCTCGCAGCAGCATGACCCCAAACAGCACAATGAATGCAGGCGACGCGCTCGTGATGAGAGTTCCATTAATCGCGGTGGAGAGGTCTGTGCCGACGAACTGCGCGCCAAGGCTGACGCCGAAGCCGATCAACCCTACGCCCATCGACCGCAGCGCATCGCGCGCCGAGAGCCGCGGTATACCATGTGTTGATAGGACGAACGGCAGCAAGGCAAGACCGCCTAAGATTAAGCGTAAAGTGAGCAGCGTGAAGGGGGGGATCGTGTCCAGCACGACATCTGATACCACGTACATCCCACCCCAGATGGCACTCGCCGTTATGCCGTAAGCGGCTCCACGGAGCATCATTCTTTGTGCAAAACTCCTGAATTTTATGTGCAAATTTTCATCTGGCACTGCTTGCGCGCGCTGGGCAGCACGATATACTCACGGGTTATAGCATCGGAAGCGCTTCGCTGTGACGTCTATCATAGCACGGCCCCACGGTGCTCACCCATGTCACAATTTTAGTTAGGAGATGAAAAATGCGGAAAATAAGTTTGTTGTTCGCCGCGCTTGCCATCGGCGCAGTTGGGTTCTCCAGCGTGAGTGCCCAAGACAATATCATCAAGATCGCATCACAAAGCCCCCTGTCTGGCCCGCAGTCTGCGCTCGGTATCGGCATCCGTAACGGCACGGAACTTGCGATTCGTCAGCTTAGCGGCCCGATTGAAGCACTTGGCTTCACCATTCAGTACGTCCCATTTGACGATCAAGCGCTGCCGGACATCGGCGTTGCCAACGCTCAGCAGATTATCGCTGATGCTGCTATCCTCGGCGTGATCGGCCACTTGAACAGTGGCGTTGCCATTCCGTCCAGCGAAGTATACGTCACAGCCGACTTGGTGATGATCTCACCATCTAATACCAATCCAGTGGTGACGGATCGCGGCCTGCCCACCGTCAACCGTATCTGCGGTCGTGATGACTTCCAAGGCCCGACGGCGGCACAGTTCGCCTTCGACCGCGGCGTAACCAGCGTGTTCATCCTCGATGACACCACGGCTTACGGTGTGGGTCTGGCAGACTTCTTCGAGCAGAAGGCCATCGAGCTGGGTATTGAGGTGTTGGGCCGTCAGGGCACGGCGGAGACCGCCAACTTCGACAGCATCATCACCCCGATCCTCGCGCTGAACCCCGACGCCATCTTCTTCGGCGGCATCTTCAACCAGACCGGCGTCTTCATCAATCAAGCGCGCGCGGCCGGTTTCGAAGGCCTCTACCTGAGCGGTGATGGTTCGGACAGCACTGAGTTCGCTGCTCTCGCGGGTGAAGCCGGTATCGGCACGTTCCTGACATCGACCGCCGGCCCGGCCAGCCTGTTCCCGAACGCCGCGCAGTTCATCGCCGATTACACCGAAGCCTTTGGCGGCCCACCGATCACCTACGCCACCGAAGCCTACGATGCGACCGCCGTGCTGCTGCTGGCCATCGAGCAAGCGATCAAGGACGCTGGCGGCATGATGCCTACCCGCGCTGCCGTCGCTGCGGCTGTGCGCGCAGTTGAATACGAAGGTCTCACTGGCCCGATCAGCTTCGATGCTAACGGTGACCGCACCTTCGCCACCTACTACGTGCTGGAAGTCCGCAGCGGTGATCCTGCTACTTACGATGAGACCAAAGAAGTCATCGCCATCGTAGAACTGCCCTCACCGCTGACCGCTGCAGAGTCTGAGCCTGCTAGCATTGCCAGCATCGTCGCGGATGCCGCTTCAGGTGATGAACCTGAGTTCACTCTGCTGCTGACCGTCGTTTCCGCCGCCGACCCAGCGATCTTGGAAGCGCTGGCCGACCCCGACAGCAACATCACCGTGTTCGCCCCCACAGACGCAGCCTTCTTGGCCGCCATTGAAGCCCTCGGTGGTGATGCGGCTGCGCTGTTGGCCGATACCGAGCTGCTGACCAATGTGCTGCTCTACCACGTCGTGGAAGGCTCCGTCTTCTCCAGCGACCTCAGCACTATGATGGTTCCTACCCTGCTTGGCCCAGAACTGAGCATCGAGGTTACTGAATCAGGCGTGACAGTCAACGGAGCGAATGTCGTCGTCGCGGACATTGAGGCTTCCAACGGTGTGATCCATGTGATCGACGCCGTGCTGCTGCCACCCACTGAATAACTTAGTACAGAGTCGCCGCTGGCGGATAGGCTTTCCTATCCGCCAGTTTTTTCTCAACGAGTGGAGCTACACATGAATGCACCGGGCGTCATCACTAATCCGCAGCCAGCGAAGATCTCTGCGCTGATGCAGTTTCGCCAATCATGGTTCTACCGATTTCTCTTGTTTCCTTTGGGGCAAATCTTGCTGTTCATCTTAGGGGCCACGGTCGTCCTGACGATTGCGGTCTACCTGATCGCCTACGTCCTGCCCCCACCCAACTCGCGGGTGTTCGTCCCAGATGCTATCAGCCGCCAGCTTGCCAGTTGGGTCATCAATGGGGTGAGCATTGGCTTCCTGTATGCGATGATCGCGCTGGGCTACACGATGGTGTACGGCGTTCTTAAATTTATCAACTTTGCGCATGCTGAGATCTTCATGGTTGGCGGGGTTGTCGGCTATGAAGTCACCATGCGTTTGAATGAGGCGGGCATCCTCGCTGATATGCACCCAGCTCTGATGGTAACCTTCATGGTGGTGACAGCCATGCTCATCAGTGGCACGTTGGCGGTGGTGGTGGAGCGGGTCGCATATCGACCGCTGCGCCGCGCGCCACGCCTCGTCCCGCTGATCACCGCCATCGGTCTGTCGTTTATCCTGCAAGATGTGGTGCGTGCCACCATGCAGATTACCCGCGCCCAATTCGACTTGGTCTACCCAACGAAAAACATTGCGGTGTATACCACCCCTTTTCGCTTCACTATCGGTGAAAATCCGGTATCAGTGCGGCCTACGTTCATCTTGATCATCATCGCTGCGATCATCATGCTGGTCGCGCTGAACTACTTCGTGAACGGCACAAAGTGGGGGCGGGCCATCCGCGCCGTCTCGCAGGATCAAACGATGTCGGGGTTGTTGGGCGTCAACGTCAACCAGCTCATCGCGCTAACGTTCTTCATCGGCGGCGCGCTGGGCGGCGCGGCGGGGGCCTTGTTCGGCTTGAACACTGGCTCAGTCAACGCTTACATGGGCGTCACGCCCGGGTTGAAAGCGTTCATTGCCGCCGTGTTGGGCGGCATTGGCAACCTGACAGGCGCGCTGCTCGGCGGCCTGACCATCGGTTTGATCGAGTCGTACCTGAATGGCTTCCTGTTCTTCTATGACAGCATCGGCCTCGGCTTCCGCTGGACGGATGTCTTTGTGTTCCTCGTGTTGATCCTGATGCTGCTGTTCCGACCGTCCGGCATTCTGGGCGAAAAAGTCGACGAGAAGGTGTAATTGACTATGACTACCATCGCACAGAACACTTCACCTGCAAAGCCATGGTATGAGCCGTTCACGTCGCCCGTGGCTTTGACAATCATAGCGATTGTCTACGCTGTACTGGTGACGCTCTCACTGTTCGTTGTGCCGCGCGCCGATCCACTGTTTAACCTCGTTAGCATGGTCACATTCTCAGCGTTTGTGATCACGCCGGTGATCTTCCTCTCGCTGCCGATCAGCAAGCTGTATCGCGGCATTCTGATCGGCATCGGGCTGCTGGTCATCATGCCGATCATCGGCATCTACTTCCCCGAGTACCTAGAAGTGGTCATCCAGATTTGCATCTTTGCGAGTCTGGCGCTAGGCCTCAACATGGTCGTAGGCTACGCAGGTTTGCTAAACCTCGGCTATGCAGCGTTCTTTGCAGTCGGGGCCTATTTGTGGGGCATGTTGACCTCCACCGCCAACACGATCTTCCGCCAGAACGGGCTGATCCTTACCTCGAACGAGATCTTTTTCGTAATGATCTTAGGCGCGGCCCTAGCTGGCTTGTTCGCGATCTTCTTGGGCGTGCCAGTGCTGCGGCTGCGCGGTGACTATCTGGCCATTGTGACGCTTGGCTTTGGGGAGATTATCCGCGTGGTGGCGCGCAACCTCGACCGCCCCGTGAACTGGACGAACGGCGCACTCGGCCTGAACAACATTGCAGCTGTCCCATCACAATGGCTCACGCCGAGCACGTCCAACGCCATTGTGTTCCTTGACGCCAACGTGCGATCGCTGCGCATCGAACGGGTAGACGTTGTCTCCAACAACCTCACGGTGTACTTGATGTCGATCGCGCTGCTGATGCTCTTTGTCTACATCAGCCGCACGCTGGAGAACTCGATGATTGGGCGCGCGTGGACGGCCATCCGTGAGGACGAAATCGCCGCTGAAGCGATGGGCGTGCCGCTGCTGGGGATGAAGCTGCGTGCCTTCGCGCTGGGCGCAGCGTTCGGTGGCGCGGTGGGCGTGCTGTTTAGCGGCAAGCAGTCCTTCATTGATCCCAACAGTTTCCTGCTTCTTGCGTCCATCAGCATCCTTGCCATGGTGATCCTCGGCGGGATGGGCGGCGTCAAGGGGGTAGTCGTCGGCGCGGTCATCGTCAAGCTGCTGGAGCTGCACATCCTGACGAACATCGGCCTTCAGATCAACCAGATGCGCAACGCCGGCACAGAGATCCTCGGCTTCAACATGTCCAACCTGAGCGCAGAGCTGGAGCCAACGCGCTTCAAACCGCTCATCTTTGGTCTCATTCTGGTGCTGATGATGATCTTCCGGCCAGAGGGGTTGCTGCCAGCACGCCGTCGTCGTTTGGAGATCCAAGAGTCCCGCGAGCAAAACGCGGCCACCGCTTAAGGAGTAGCGTCATGCCAGTTTTACTCGAGATGAAAAGTCTTGTTAAGTCATTCGGTGGTATCGCGGCAGTGCGTGACATCACCATTGGCGTAGAGGAAGGCAGCATCAGCGCCATCATCGGCCCCAACGGCGCGGGCAAAACGACCCTGTTCAACCTGCTGACCGGCATCTACAAACCCGACAGCGGCAGCATCACCTTTGCGGGCAAGTCGTTGATCGGCCTGCGCCCGGATCAAGTGCACAAGGCTGGGATCAGCCGCACCTTTCAGAACATCCGCCTGTTCCCCAGCATGACCGTCGTCGAGAATGTGATGGTGGGGATGCATTCGCGGCTGCGCCTGTCGATCGTCGAAACGCTGCTGCGCACCCGCAGTATGCGCGAGCAGGAACAACACGTGCTGAAGAAGTCGATGGAGATGCTCAAGTTTGTTGGGATCGCGGACAAAGCGAACGAGGTTAGCCGTAACTTGCCCTATGGTGACCAGCGGCGCATCGAGATCGCGCGCGCGCTCGTCTCTGACCCGCAGCTCATCCTGCTTGATGAGCCGACCGCAGGCATGAACCCTCAGGAAAGCGCCGCCGCCATGAACCTGTTCCGCCGTGTTCGCGATGAGCTGGGTACCACCATCGTGCTCATTGAACACGACATGCGCGTGGTGATGGGCATCAGCGAGCATATCGCCGTGCTGGACTATGGTCAGAAGATCGCCGAGGGAAGCCCCGACGACGTGCGCAGCAACCCGCGCGTGATCGAGGCGTATCTGGGTCGGCGCGCATCCACAATTGGAGAGAGAGCATGAGCGCTCCACAAGGGGATATCGTCCTCAAGATTGACAACATTAACACCTACTATGGCCACATCCACGCCCTGAAAGGCATTTCATTGGAAGTGCGCCAAGGCGAGATCGTGACGCTCATCGGCACGAACGGCGCGGGCAAGAGCACCACCCTCCGCACGATCAGCGGCGTGGTGCGCCCCCGCACGGGGAAAGTAACTTTCAAAGGCGTAGACATCACCGGCATGAAGAGCCATGAAATCCAAGCCATGGGGATGAGCCATGTGCCCGAAGGGCGGCGTATCTTCCCGCAGCTCACGGTGATGGAGAACCTCGACATGGGCGCGTGGAACGTCAAAGAGTCTAAAGAGATCGAAAAGCGCAAGCAGCGCGTCTTTGAGCTGTTTCCACGCATGAAAGAGCGCATCTTCCAGAAAGGCGGCACGCTCTCTGGTGGGGAGCAGCAGATGCTCGCCATTGGCCGCGCCCTCATGGTTGACCCCGACATCCTGCTGCTGGACGAGCCAAGCATGGGCCTCGCCCCCGTGCTGGTGGAGGTGATCTTTGACATCATCCTTCAACTGAACAAGCAGGGCACAACCATCCTGCTGGTGGAGCAGAACGCCCTCATGGCGCTGGAAGTGGCGCACCGCGGCTACGTGCTGCAAACGGGTGAGATTACGCTCAGCGACAGCGCGCAAAACCTCGCCAACAACGACAGCGTGCGCAAGGCCTACCTCGGCGAGGAGTAGCCAGCGCTGCTGCACGCGCTTTCTGCAGGGCGAGCTTTGACTCGCCCTGCTGCGTTGTGGTTGGTAGAATGGCGCATGGTTGCCCACTATCCACAACATCGACGGAATTCTCTATGAAGCCCATCCCTCCGCTTGACCACACGGCCATGCAGCAGGCCGAGGCGCGCCAAAGCCAGCTCACCAAACCTGCGGGCGCGCTCGGCATGCTGGAAGCTGTTGCCATCCGCATCGCTGGGATGACTGGCGACCTATCATGGCGACCCACACACCCCGTTGTGGTCGTCTGCGCGGCAGATCATGGCATCGCCGCTGAAGGCGTGAGCGCCTACCCCCAAGAGGTTACCTATCAAATGGTGCTGAACTTCCTGCGCGGGGGCGCGGCGGTCAACGTGCTGGCGCGGCAGATGGGCGCGCGGATGTGGGTGGTCGATGCAGGGGTCAAGGGGCATTTTGCGCCGCACCCGCAGCTCATCGACGCTAAAATCGGGCAGGCGACGTGTAATTTCCTTCATGAACCAGCGATGACCGCGGCCCAAGCCAGCCTTGCGCTCACCCATGGGCAGCAGATTGCCGAGCGATTGATCGCAGACGGAGCGGATATCCTCTGCATTGGCGAGATGGGCATTGGCAACACCACCAGCGCCAGCGCCATCATCGCTGCCTTGACGGGCGCGCCAGTGGAGGAAGTGACGGGGCGCGGCACAGGCCTCAACGCTGCTGGGCTGCAACATAAACAAGCGGTCATCCGCGCTGCGTTGGCGCGCCACTCTCACGCCGTCGATGCGCCGCTTGAGACGCTGGGCGGGTTCGAAATCGGCGTGATGGCTGGGCTGATGCTTGGGGCCGCAGCGCAGCGCGTCCCCGTGGTTATCGACGGCCTCATCTGCACCGCCGCCGCGCTCATCGCCGAACACACCACGCCGGGCGTCTCCAACTACATGATCGCCAGCCATTGCAGCGCCGAACCCGGCCACCGCGTGGCGCTGGATTGGTTGGGGCTGCGCCCGCTGCTTCAGCTTGATTTGCGCCTCGGGGAGGGCACAGGGGCGCTCTTGGCCCTGCCGTTGATCGAAGCGGCCATGCGCACCATGCAGGAGATGGCGACTTTCGGCGACGCGGGCGTAAGCACTTCCGATCATGCGTGACTTGCTGGCTGCCTTTGCATTCTTGACAGTCCTGCCTGTGCCGAGCGCAGAGCATCCAGCCGCAGGGCGCGCCTTCGGCTGGTTCCCACTGGTTGGCCTCTTTATCGGCGGCATCCTCGCAGCAGTTCAAGCAGTTGTCCCCGCTGCACTCGCCCCCCTGCTGATTTTGGCCGCATGGGTGATCGTCACGGGGGGGCTGCACCTCGACGGGTGGGGCGACACCTGCGACGGCCTGCTGGCCACCACTACCGCGGAGCGCCGCCGCGAGATTATGAAAGACCCACGCACGGGGACTTGGGCAGTGGTCGGGCTGGCGCTGCTCTTGATTGCCAAGTATCACTTAATCGCGCAAATCACGCCGATCACACTGCTGCTCGCGCCGATTGCTGGGCGATGGGCGATGGTGGTGGTGGCTGTCGCCTTCCCCTACGTCGGTGGTGAAGGGTTGGGCGCGTACTTCCGACGCGGCCTGACCCACTGGCAGCTTGTCCATGCCAGCATCTTCGCGCTGGCAGTCGGCGTCGCGGCTGCGGGCACATCACAGTTTCACTCGCTGCTGCTGTTGAGCGCCCCGGTGATTGCGCTGCTGCTGGGGCGCTGGGCAGCGCAGCGGCTCGGCGGCCTCACTGGCGATGTCTACGGCGCGACCTGTGAGCTGACCGAGACGCTGTTTTTGCTGGGGGCGGTATGGCTGGCCGTGTGATCTTGCTGTTGGGGGGCGCACGCAGCGGCAAGAGCCGCACCGCAGAACAGTGGGCACGCGAGCGCGGCGGGCGTGTGCTGTTCATCGCCACCGCGCAGGCCTTCGACGATGAGATGCGCGAGCGCATCGCCCAGCACCGCGCCGAACGCCCCCCCGACTGGGACACGCTGGAGCTGCCGCTGCGCATGGCAACGCTGCCGCCGCTGCGCGATTACGACGTCGTGATCCTCGACTGCGTCACGCTGCTGGCTTCCAACGCGCTGCTGGCGCTGCCCGATGACTGCACACAAGCCGAGGCGACTGCCGCCGTCATCAGCGAAGTTGAAGCGCTGCTGCGGGCTGCCGCGGAATCACGGGCGACGTGGCTGATCATCAGCAACGAAGTCGGCATGGGGATCGTCCCGCCGTATCGGCTGGGGCGCCTGTATCGTGATGCGCTCGGCGGCGCTAATCAGCGGCTCGCCACTCACGCCGACGAGGTGTATCTGCTGGTGGCGGGTATCCCGTGGCGGCTCAAGTAGATCAGCGCAGCGCGGTGTTGGGCGGCATCATCCACAGCGCGAACAACGCCGTGACGCTCAACGCGAGCATGACCGGCGTCACCAGCGCATAGCTGCCAGTCGCCGTCACCAGCACACCGACCGCCACAGGCGACAGCGAGCGCGCAAACGTCGTGACAAACGACTGCATCCCCGCGATCGTGCCATAGTTCAGCGGGCCAAAGTACTCCGCCATGAGCGCAGCGCGCGCCGGCGAGCTTGCCCCCTGCCCTGCGCCGAACAAAACCGCGAATACTAGCAGATGCAGCGGCTCATGAGCGAACAGCAGCAGCGCTAACCCCACCGTCGTCAGTGTGAACATGCCGCGCGTGAGCGTGAGCGTCGTGAAGCGAGCAGCCAAAGGCGCGAACACCAAACGCCCGGGGATCTGACTGCCGCCCAAGACACTCAAGATGAGCGCTGCAAAGCCCGAGTCTACACCCCGCTCGCCCAACAGCGCGATCAAATGCACCGAGATCGCCAACACGCCGAAGGACATTCCCGTGAACGCCAGCGACAACCACCAAAATGCCCCCGTGCGCAGCGCCTCCCGCAGCGTGAGGCTGTTGGTCGGCGGCGGCAGCTCGACGGTGGTGATCTTGACACGCCCCCCATCGACTTGCAGCCCTAGATCAGACGGATGGCGCCGCAGCACCAGCACATGCAGCGGAATCGTGATCAGCGCCAGCACCACCGCCAGCGCCACCAGCGCTTCGCGCCAGCCGCCTACTGTCACCAG
>JBDNCV010000072.1:0-18367 GCA_046719465.1 Anaerolinea sp. | reverse complement strand
TCAAGGGACGATCAGCGTTCAAAGTGAGCTGAACGTCGGCACAGAGTTCATCATCGAGTTGCCAGCCAATTCTTAACGTACTGGCCGAATTGTCTGCTGAAGCTGCTGCAAGGTAATCTCACCGCGTGCATACGCCTCAACACTCTCACGCGGCACAGAAATGACGCGCTGTTCCTCGTTGTTGTTGGTGCAGTCAACGATGCCGATCTCAATCGTGCGCGTAGATGGGTCAAGCTCTGCCGTCCCGATTGAGACCGTCATCAGCAAATCACGGACGGCGTTGCCAGCGCCGATCCCGGGCACAGCACAGAGCGAGATACTCAACATGTCACCCACAATGAACACCCCATTAGGTGGTGTGAGCTGACCTTGCATGAACTCATAAGCGACGAACACCGGCTCTTGATTTTGCGCAAGCAGTGTCGCGCTTGCTGGTGGCGTGTCTGGTGTCGCCGTCACCGGTTCACTTGTCGCAGTCGGCGGCACAGGCGTTGACGTTGGCGGCATTGGGGTCGGTGTGCTGGTTGGTGGAACCTGCGTCGGGGTGACAGTGGCGGTTGGTTCGTCGGTTGGCGCTTCAGTCGCGGTGGTCGGAAGGTCAGTGGGCATCTCTACAGTAGGGGTGGGCTGCGCTTCATCCGTTGCGACGCTGCTTGCTTCTAGCGTTCCTACTTCAGCAGTAGTTGACGTCGCGTCAGCGTTCATCACCTCGGCAGCTGATGGTGTGGTCATGTCATCTGTCGCCAGCGCAACAGGTGTTGATTGATCGTCACCACGATTGTTTAGGATAAGCACAGCGCCGATGCCCAACGCCACCACCAGCAAGGCAACCAGCGCTAACAAAGGTAATCTGCTGCGGCGCTTTTTCTCGGTGGTTGCAGGCGCGGCCAACTGCTCCGCAGCGCGCACTTCATCGTCCAGCTCGCGCGCCCCCGGGTAGTCTTTGTCAAGCAGTAAGACTCGTCCCAGTGCAGCTCGCCCTTCCTCAGGGTCCGTGGTCGAATGCGCCACAAGCCACCAATAGTCAGCGTTATTTGTGAACTCTTGGCGATGAGCATTGAGCAGGGCCTTGGCGTCATCTAACTGCCCCTGTTGGATGAGTTCATACGCATCTTGCAGCACCGACATAGCCCCACCTGTCACGCCGAGGTTTGAATAACTAAACAAATGAGAGTGTACACGCGACCAGCGTTTGCCGCAACTTTGCAGGTAATTTACGCCTGAAGCGCTCAAAACAAAAAAGACTACGTCTCATGCGTAGTCTTGCGTGTGCCCTGAAGAGGACTTGAACCTCCACCCCGTTAAGGACATGGCCCTCAACCATGCGCGTCTGCCAGTTCCGCCATCAGGGCAACTACTGAAGATTATAGCGACACCAAAGACAGCATGTCAATCCTAGGCTGTTGCATTAGAATATGGATTAGGTTGATACAACAAAGATAGTTCGGTATGCGGATTGTTCTTGACGCGATGGGAAGTGACCAACGCCCTGCGCCCGATGTGGCCGGCGCTGTGATGGCTGCTAAAGAATATGGTGACACTATTATCTTGGTAGGTGATAAGCCTACCGTGACGGCAGAACTGGCCAAACACAACACGCACGGGTTATCGATTGAAGTTGTCCACGCAGACGAACAGATCGGCATGGATGAGAAGCCCAGCTATGTCGTCTCCCATAAGCCAGCCTCGTCCATTCATATAGGGTTGTCTCTGGTCAAAGCAGGCGAAGCGGATGGTTTCGTGACGATGGGCAACACAGGTGCGACGCACGCCATCGCCACGCTCAAGACCCTGCGCCGCATCCCCGGGGTGCTGCGCCCAGCGCTCACCGCCATTTATGGCATTGATGGGCACAACATGATCTTTCTCGACATCGGCGCCAACGCTGACGTCAAAGCAGAATACATCGAGCAGTTTGCCCTTATGGGGTCACTCTACGCGCAGACGGCGCTCAACATTCCAGCGCCGCGCGTCGGTACGCTCTCCAACGGGGAGGAGGAAGGCAAAGGCAACAGCCTCACGAAGGAATCACAGGAACGCCTGCGCGCCTCTGTCTTCAACATTAACTACGTTGGCCACATCGAACCCAAAGAGATTCTTCTCAATCGGTGTGATGTCGTGGTGATGGATGGATTCGTGGGCAATATTTTCCTCAAGACCTTCGAAGGCTCCATGTCGTACATGGCGCAGCTCATCCGCAAAGAGGTGAGCCGTTCTCCGCTCTACCAGTTGGGCGCGCTGATGATGCGTGGCGCGTTCAAAGCCCTGCGCCGCCAGCTCGACACGCGCGAAATTGGCGGTGCGCCCTTGCTCGGAGTGAATGGTGTGGTCATCATCGGCCACGGTGGAGCCGACGCCGTCGCAGTCAAAAATGCCATCAACCAAGCCCGCCGCGCGATTGCAGGCAATACAATCCGCGTGATGACAGAACAGTTTGCGAAGTTGACTTCGCGCTCAACTCAGGCGTTAGAGTCGTGAGGTATCAAATCTGATTTTGTCTCAATGGGAGTCTATCGAAAAACTGATCAACCAGCGTGAGTTCAAACGCGCTGAAGTGCTGCTTGCCAAGCTGGTGCGCCAAGCCCCCACCATCGAGACCTTGGAACAAGCAACGCTGTATCGTGCCAAGCTGCGACTGCTGATGGGGCGCGCCAACGAAGCGCTGAGTCTGCTCACCAGTGTTGAGCCTCCCCTTCCCATCAAAGACGTGCCAGAGCATGCAGAACTGTTTGCAGATATTTACTTCCAGCGTTATGAGCTTGCCATCGTCGGGTTTGCAGACAAGGCGGATTTACAGCAAGCGCACGACCTGTACACGCACATACTCGAGCACCACCCCCAGTATCCGAATCGGGGCTGGGTGCACTATCAGCTGGGGCGCTTGCTGCTTATCAGCGCCCAAAGCCTTGAAGCCGAAAGTCACTTTCGACAAGCGTTGTTCCAGCCAAGCCACATCGTCACCTTGACGTCGTTTGTCTATGAGCGCCTCGCTTATGTGGCCTTGTATGAGCACCGGAACCCGATGCAAGCGCTGACTTTTATCGATAAAGCCATAGCGACATATCCAGCCAATGAGCCGCGACCATGGGTTGTTCAGTCGCTCATCCTCAAGAGCAAAATTTGTCAATACCTTGACATCAATCAAGCCCTCATGGTGGCGCAGGAAGCGCACAAACTTGCTACGATGCGCGGCAGTCGCATGGGGCGCGCCCTCGTGGCGGAATCGTGGTTCACGATGGCCGATTTAGCCTCACGATCGCGTGGCCGAGAAAAGGAAGTGATCGAATATGTGCTTAAGTTCTTGCAGCTCAGCCGCAGCCCGCTCGGCGTAGATGTGACGTGGTCACGGGCGCATGAAATGCTCGCTGAGTCGTATTTTGCGCTCAAGCAGTATCCACAAGCCCTCGCATCGTATCAGACGATGCTCGACTTCAACCCGTACTACCCATGGCTCAGCGCCGTGCGCCTTCGAATTGCTGAGTGTTACTTTCACATGCGGCAGTACCATGACGCAATTCGCCTCTGCGAGGAACTACTTCTCAGCGACAACGAAAGCCAAGAGAGCAGTCGCGCGCGCACCCTTCTCGATCAAGCCCTTCAAGCGACTTTGTAGCAAGACGACAGGAAATTAACATGACCACTAGCATAATCACCGTCATTGGGGGTGGCCTCGCCGGCAGCGAGGCCGCGTGGCAGCTCGCCGAGCGCGGCCACACCGTTCGACTTTACGAGATGCGCCCAAAGCGGCAGACCGGAGCGCACGTCTCTGATCGCCTCGCGGAGCTGGTGTGCAGCAACAGCCTCGGCTCCAAGCTGCCTGACCGTGCGACGGGTGTGCTGCAGCAAGAGCTGATGATGTTGAATTCGCTCTTGATGCAAATCGCGGAGCGCGTCGCCGTGCCGGCAGGTGGCGCTTTGGCTGTTGATCGTGAAGCCTTCTCGGAGGCGGTCACACAAGCCATCGCGTCGCACCCGAACATCACGCTCATTCGTGAGGAAGTTACACGTTTGTCGGATACCGAGCCAACCATTGTGGCCACTGGCCCGCTCACCTCGGTCGCCTTGTCGGAGGATTTAGCGCGCTTGACCGGGCAAGAATATCTTTACTTCTACGACGCGCTCTCGCCGATTGTAACCGCCGAAAGCATCGATATGTCCATCGCCTTCACCGCCGCCCGCTACGGTCGTGGCGACAGTGACGAAGGCGACTACATCAACTGCCCGCTCAACAAGGATGAGTACCTCGCACTGGTGGAAGCGCTGCGCACTGCCCCCACGATTGAGCTGCGCGATTTCGAGCGCGAGGATCCCCACTTTTTTGAGGGCTGCTTGCCTGTGGAGCAGCTCGCCAAGCGCGGCGAGCGCACCCTCGCCTACGGCACGATGCGGCCAGTCGGTTTGACTGACCCGCGCACCGGACGGCGTCCCTACGCAGTTGTGCAGCTTCGCAAGGACAACCTCGCGGGCACACTGTACAACATCGTTGGCTTCCAGACCAACATCAAATGGGATCAACAGCGCCAGATCCTCCGCATGATTCCGGGCTTGCAGAACGCGCAGTTCGTCCGCATGGGGCAAATGCACCGCAACACCTTCATCAACTCCCCTGCCCTACTGCACCCCACCATGCAGTTTCGGACGCACCCACACCTCTACTTTGCAGGCCAGATCACCGGCATTGAAGGCTACATGGGCAACGTTGCCACGGGCCTATTGGCGGCCATCAACCTGTCACGCCAGCTCAAAGGATTAGGCCCATGGGTTCCGTCCCGAACAACGATGCTCGGTGCGCTCGCCCACTACGTCACGCACGCCGAGGAAAAACACTTCCAGCCAATGAAGGCCAACTTCGGCATTCTGCCCGAGTTGGATGACAACCTCGGCAAAAATGATCGCAAAGCTGCCTATGCTGCCCGCGCCCTGCGCGACATGGCAGCGTCTATTATGCAACTAGAGCAAGAGCCAATACCATGAAAGCATATATCACCGCCCCAGAGACCGAGCAAGCCCTGCTCATCGGTGCAGCGGTCAAAGGCACGTTGCTGCTGCGGAGCATGTCCGACTCGCTTGACGAGCTAGAACGCCTCGCCGAGACCGCCGGCATCCAAGTCGTAGGACGCATCACACAGCAAGTCAACCACATTGACCCCTCGACGTTCGTGGGCGCAGGCAAAGTCAAAGAGATTCAAGAGAAGCTGCTCGAGACACGCGCCAAAGTCGTCATCTTCGATGATGAGCTGTCGCCGCGCCACCAACGCGAGCTGAGCAAACATTTCGGCAACGAGGTCAAGCTGCTTGATCGTTCAGCGCTGATCCTTGACATCTTTGCCCAGCACGCGCGCACACGCGAAGGAGCGTTACAAGTCGAGCTAGCTCAATATGAATACCGCCTACCCCGTTTGACGCGCCAATGGACGCACCTCGCGCGGCAGGGAGGTGGTGGCGCGGCGCGCGGCGGCAATGGTGGTGTAGGGCTGCGTGGGCCGGGTGAAACGCAGCTTGAGGTCGACAAGCGTGAAATTGGCATGCGCATCGCGCACCTCAAAAACGAGCTGGAACAAGTGCGTCGTCATCGCAGCCTGCACCGCGCCCAGCGTCGCAAATCCGGGATCCCAGTCGTGGCCATTGTGGGCTATACCAACGCAGGCAAGAGTACCTTGCTCAACGCGCTGTCATCGGCCAATATCTATGTCGCCGATCAATTGTTTGCAACGCTGGATCCAACAACGCGCCGCATTCACCTGCCCAGCGGACGTGAAATTCTCGTCACGGACACTGTAGGCTTCATCCAAAAGCTGCCGACCACCCTTGTCGCAGCGTTCCGTGCTACGCTTGAGGAAATTGTCGAAGCCAACCTGCTGCTTCATGTAGTAGATATGAGCGACCCGCACGCCGCCGCCAACATCGAAGCCGTAGAGGACACGCTGGCAGAGATCGACATGCCGCGTGTGCCGCGCATCCTCGTGTGGAACAAAGCCGACCGCGCAGCTGTGCCCCCATCAATCGAGCTTGACAGTCGCATATACAGCCAGTCGGTAGTGATCTCTGCACAGGCCAAGACGGGCCTCCAGACGCTGCTTGAGACAGTCGAAGGCGTGCTTAACGCATCGAACCAACGCTTAAACTTGCTGATTCCGTTCCAACGTGGCGATGTTCTCGCCCAGTTGTTCCAAATCGGGACAGTCCACCATCATGAGCCAACCGAACGCGGTACGCTCATCGAGGTAACCCTGCCACCAGCAGCCATCAGCCTTGTTCAGATGTTCAAATCACCAGAGAAAGAGCCGCCCCATGATGCAGAAGCTTGATCAATCGCCCGGTCTCATCCGTCTGCTCAATCGCACTTCAACCCTTTTCGCCCGCAGGCGTGGTTTGCCCGTTGTCATCGGCATCGCGTTGGTCGCGCTCAGCCTGATCTTGGCGCTCATCAACCTCAGTGCAGAATCCCAACTGTTAGGCCTGCTGCAGATCATCACGCATCACGTCGGGGTGATCCTCGCGCTGGTCGGCCTGCTGCTGGCCCAGCCCCTCGGCAACTGATCTAATCTGATGGGTAGATGTCCAACCAATAAATTTCTGGTCGGAAGATAGTGTGAACAAACAACCGCATATCCGGTGATAATGTCAACCCAGCGAGCGGCGCTTGCAGATCGGTGAACACGACGATTTCAACGTCGTCGTTGCTGCACCCATTTTTGCAGGCTGATGGGGCTACTCGACCCACTATCCCACGCGCCCCCAGCGAGTAACTGAAGTACACATAGCCGTCCGCACCCACTACAATGCCCGAGGCGCTCTGGAGGCCGCTCACGAATGGCTGCGGCTCACCCACTGGGAGTCCGTCACCATCCAGCGCAATGCGCTCGATTGCACGCCGCGCGCTGCCATTGTTGACGACGTACAAGAACCCATCATGGATCGTGATCCCTGCCGGCGCGCGGAAGCCGTCGAGAAACTGGCTAATTTCTCCCGATTGACTGATGCGCACGACATCGTTGCTGCGAATGTTGCTTACTAAGAAGTCGGTCGCGTTCAGCTTGGTGATGCCCCATGGCCCGTTCAAGTTGCTCGCCACAGGCCGTGGCGCCTGCCGCCCTTGGCTGATGCGCATCAGTCGGTTCGTGTCGAAATCGGGCACCCATAAGTCAAAAGATGCGCCGTTCGGCTCCGCCCACAGCGCATGAGCATTCTGAATGCCATACACCAGCGTGCGTGTTTGTCCTGTGATTGCATGGACCTCGTACAGCGTAAAGTCGCCATTGCATGCGGTATACAAGTTGCCCTCAAACCAGAGCATTCCGTTTGGGCGCTGAACATTGCCCACCAGCACCTGAAAGTCATCCTGCGTGTACGCTCTAGGGAGCGGGCGCGGTGTCCAATCTGTCGGTTCTTCCGCAGCGACTTGTGTCGGCGTCGCCGTTGGCGCTGTAACAGTTTTAGTGGGTGCGGGCGTCGCCGTGATGTCCTGTCCCATTGCCACGCCGCTCAAACAGCAGATCAACAATGTCCCAATCAGTCGAAAAAACACTCGTGCCTACCTAACACTTACACTTCGGCCATCATACACAGGAAGCTGCACATGAAAGCGCGCGCCTTTGCCGAGGTCGCTCTCGACCCACACGCGCCCGCGATGATTTTCAACAACAGCTTTAACTAAGCTCAATCCTAACCCTGTGCCGCTGATGTGTTCAATCCCAGATTGCTGACCACGGTAGAATCGCTCAAAGATTTTCTCGTGCTGCTCGGGTGGGATGCCCACCCCGCTGTCGGCCACAATTATTTCAACAACAGTGCCCATCTGGTGCGCCTTCAGTGAAACTTCACCTTCAATCGGCGTAAACTTGAGCGCATTTTCGACCAAGTTGCACAGCGCCCGCTCAAGCTGCACCCCATCCCCGTTGATGACGCCTATCGGCTCGTCAACATCAAGGCGGAACGTGATACTGCGATCCTTCGCCATATCCGCCATGTCGTCATACACCTTGCGGATGAGCGCCGCTGGGTCGAACACTTCCGTTGATTGCACCCCAACCCGCGCCCGTTCCAGATCCAAAATTCCGCCGATGATGCGCTGCATCTTCGCGAGCTGCTTTTCGACGTTGTTTGCAGAGAGCAGCAGTTCCGATGTGTCCACATCCAGCGCGTTCAAGTCATCCTTCAACAGGTCGAGGTTGGCCAGCGCTGCTTGAAGCGGGTTCTTCAGATCGTGGCTTGTCATGCGCACCATCTCGCTCTTGATGCGGTCAAGCTCTTTCAGCTCGGTCACATCGTGCAGCACGGCTACCCATCCCTCCACACGTCGACTGCCCCATGCGCTCAAGCGGCACTGGTAGGTTTTCTCGGCGACGTTTAGCTCATAGACATACACCCCATAGCGACGGATGCGCCGCATAGCCGCAAGGGGCTGCGGTGGCATCAGCGGTCGCAGCACGTCGCTGAGGATCAGCACAGATTGATTCAGCCCCAACGAGTGCAGCACTTCATAAGCTGCTGCGTTGCTGAACACCACAACTAAGTTACGATCCAATGCCAGCACAGGGCTTTTGGTGCTGGCCAGCACCGTCTGAAGCTGGTCATTGGCAAGCTGAATCTGATTCACCAGCAGCTCACGGTTTGAAAACAGTTGATCATGCGCCAGCGCAACCGCCGCCTGCGACGCGAGCAAATCCAACAGAGTGACGTCTTGCATCGTAAACACGCGCGATTGAACGCTGGAGATCACAATCAAAACCCCAATGACCTCGTTGTCGTAGATGAGTGGTGTGCCAATGACTGACCCAAACGCAGCCCGAAAAGCGCTCAACTCATCCGCGCTTGTCCACTGCGTGGCGTAGCTCTCGAGCAGCACTGCGTTTCGCTGCTGGCTCACGGCGCGTGCGAAGCTGCCTTCATGCGCTGTCACCCCGAGCAGCGCCTCCGGCAAGTTGTGTGCTGATTCCAGCCGAAGATCACCGCCTGTCCATAAATAAATAACTGCTGCATCCCCGCGAAGCCACGACTTCGCCTGCTGGCTGATCTCATCCAGCAGGTCGCGCGTGGTGATGCGCTTGCTGATGGCAAGGCTCACCTCGTGCATGTTGAGGAGCTGCTGATTGCGCGATACCAGTGGGATGATCAACTCTTTGCGCACAAACGCCCCGCTAATCACAAGACAGCCCAGCGAGCTAACCAGCATACCGAGCGCATCCACGCCCAACGCTTGATTGACAAACCCCAGCCCCTGCCCCGCGACAAACAACAAGATGCCCAGCGTAATTGATGGGCTGTCAATCGTGCGCCGATACCGCCACACAATAAAGACCGATGCTGTCGAAAAGAACAAGTAAAAATAGCCGCCAAAATCGACCGTTTCGAACAGTACGTCCCGATAAGCCGCTTGGCTCATCACGATGAGGGTGTTCAACGAGACCGTGACGACGATCGCCAGCCCCGCAATCGCTCTGAACCACTGTAGGCGCGTGCCCACCAACACCGCACACAGTGCGTACAGTGACGCGCTCGCACCAGTCAGGCCAATGGTGGCAATGCCGTTGGATAAGCGCTGAAGCACAGGGTTGGGCACGAGGAGACCGCTTACCTGCTGCAGCAAACTGCCGACGTTCCACACCATCACCAAGATCAAGAACGCCGCGAAGAATTGATACTCAGTGCGCCGTGCGTCATACCACAGGATGATCAACAAAAAAGCCAACGCTAACGCAAGGAAGAAACCGTTGGCAATCAGAAGCATAGGGGACACAGCGGGGGCGAAGTTATCCAATGCGATTAAATTGCTTCTCGAAGCGGTAGCCGATGCGGTGTTCAGTGAGGATGTAGAGCGGGTTTGCCGGATCTTGTTCGATTTTGCGACGTAGTTGGCTCACATACACGCGCGGATAGTAAACATCGTCGATGTATCCCGGCCCCCATACCTGCTCTAACAGATCACGCTGGTTGACCACTCTGCCAGCGTTCTCCACAAGGATCGCCAGCAGCTTGTATTCCGTGGGGGTCAAATGCACCCGCCGTCCCTGCACGTAGACTTGGCGACGGTGCGCGTCGATCTTTAAATACCCGTCATCGTACTCGTGGCTGGCTTCTGATCCGCTCAACTGTGCCCGCCGCAGCAGCGCGCGCACTCGTGCCACAAACTCATTGAGCCGCACCGGTTTGATGAGGTATTCGTCTGCGCCGGCGTTCAACCCTTCGATAATGTCATCCTCGGTGATAGCCTGTGCCGAGAGCATCATGATCGGGGTCTCGGCAATTTCACGAATGCGTCGGCAGGTGGTCAGGCCGTCCAAGCCACCGGGCATCACAATGTCGAGAATCACCAGATCAGGGCGCTCGGCGTGGAACTGCTTCAGCGCTTCAATGCCATCGCTCGCCAGCACGACCTCAAACATCTCGCGTTTGAGCTTGCGGCCTAAGGCCTCTCGAATACCTTGTTCGTCGTCTACGATCAAAATCTTCATCGCGCGTTCCATAGGCTGTTAAGCGCCTAACTATCGTCAGGTTAGCAACTTTCGTCTAGACTATAATGATTGTACCAGCAATTAGGTAGTTGTCACCCAGAATAAGAAAGGCAAGCTCTCCATGATGACATCTAAACGCCTCCGGCTCGGTGTCGGCATCTTGACCCCGCTGGTGGCGCTTTTACTGAGCGCTATCGCCTGCAACCTCGGCACTGCCCAGCCCGAGGCAATCGACCTAACAAGTGCGCCCACCGAGGCAACCGCGCTGGTCACGCGCACGCCCATCGGCACTGGCCAGCTCACCACCGTGACGCCGATCCCCTTCCCCACGCGGATCACCGGTGGCGTTCCTACGTCGGTGATGCCCACCCTGCCGGTCATCCTGCCGCCGGTCGCGGTCGTCCCCACGAGCACACCCGCGCCAATCAGCATCTTCATCCTCTCGCCCACCAACGGCAACATCATCGCGGGCAACGTGCAAATTCTGGGCAGCGCCAGCCACCCGCAGTTCTTGCAGTATCGACTAGAATACGGCCCCGACCCGAACCCGAATAACCTGTGGTTCCCGCTGACGGGTGCGGTGCAAGTGCCTGTGATCAGCTCCACGCTTGGCTTCTGGAACACGACCACCGGCGCAACGCCCGACGGCGTGTATCAACTGCGTCTGCGCGTTTTCCTGCGCGATGGCCGCCAAGAAGTCACCACCGTAAACAACATCCGCGTACAAAATCTGGCAGCGACCCCCGTCCCCACCAACACGCCGTCGGTTCCCCGCCCCATCGCGGCCTTCGTTCAAGATGTGACCACGGGCAACGCGCCAGTGACCGTGCGCTTCACGAATCAATCACAAGGCCAGATCACCAGTTTCTTGTGGTTCTTCGGGGATGGCTCTACCAGCACCCAGCAGAACCCAGTCCACACCTACACGCGCGCTGGCATCTACACAATCACCTTGCAAGTGACCGGCCCGGGCGGGACGAGCAACGTCTCGCGCCAGATCACTGTGACCGGCATCAACCCGCCGGTGGCATCATTTACCGCTGATCGCGTCAGTGGCCCAGCCCCGCTCACCGTCCAGTTTACGAACCGCTCTACTGGCAACATTACAGCCTACAACTGGGACTTTGGTGACGGCAGCACCAGCACCTTGATCTCACCGTCGCACACGTTCGCCACGGTCGGAACGTACAACGTCATCCTACAGGTGACTGGTCAAGGCGGCGTGAGCACCGTCGTCCGCCAGATCACCGTGAGTAACCCCGAAATCCCCGCGCCGACCGCCAGCTTTGAGGCAGAACCGTCTACAGGTCAAACGCCCCTCTCCGTCACCTTCCGCAACACGACACAGGGCCAAGTGACACAGTATCTGTGGGACTTCAACGGTGACGGCATTACCGACTCCATCGACACATCGCCCACGCACGTCTTTGACACGGCCGGCACGTTTACGGTCTCACTCGTGGCCATTGGCCCGGGCGGTCAATCACGCGCTGAAGTGCCTGTCGTGGTTCAGGCTCCGCCAGAGGCGCCTGTGGCTGCCTTTACGCCGTCCGTTACGTCGGGTACGCGCCCGCTGACCGTCACGTTTACCAACCAAACAACGGGCAACGCCACGGCCTTTGCATGGGACTTCAACAACGATGGCACGCCCGACAGCAGCGATCAAAACCCAACCTTCACGTTTGAGCAAGCTGGCACCTTCATCGTTCGCCTGACCGCCAGCGGCCCGGGTGGATCGTCGACCGCTGAGGCCACGATCTCTGTTGCTAACCCCATTGCGCCGCCGCAGGCCAACTTCACCCCGAGTCAAACATCAGGGGATCGTCCGCTAACGGTAGTGTTCACCAACACGTCGCAAGGTGACGCGCTGAGCTTCAGTTGGGACTTTAACGGTGACGGCACGGTCGACAGCACCGACCCCAACCCCAGCTTCACGTTTGAGTCGGCAGGTGTGTTCACTGTGCGCTTAACTGCCTCCAACAGCGCAGGCACCAGCCAAGCGGAACAGGTCATTCAGGTGACTGAGCCTGTAGTGATCGAGCCGCCAGTCGCAGCATTCACCGCCCAGCCCGCCAGTGGCACGGCTCCGCTCACGGTGACGTTCGTCAACACCTCAACCGGTGAAGGCAACACCTACGCATGGGACTTCAACAACGACGGCATGACCGACTCCACCGATGTCAGCCCGACGTCACTGTTCACTGCGCCCGGCGTTTACACGGTTGTGCTGCGCGCCACCAACAGCGCGGGAACCTCTACTGCCACCCAAACCGTGACTGTAGAGGCTGCCCCCGAGCTGCCCGTGCCCTCGTTCATCGCCAGCGCTGCCTCCGGTATCGCGCCGCTTAATGTCACGGTGACTAATACGACTGCTCAGCCTGTTACAAGTGTTGAGTGGGACATCACAGGGGACGGCGTCGCTGATGCAACGGGTAATGAGGCTGCCTTTGTGTTCGATACGCCGGGCGTGTACACGATTACCATGCGCGTCACCAATGCCGCAGGTTCCGCGTCCACCTCGCAGACGATCACGGTCAATGCCCCTGCGGAACCGCTCTTGGCTTCCTTCAGTGCCTCGCCGCTCAGCGGCACCGCCCCGCTCACCGTGACGTTCACTAACACGTCCACGGGTACGATTGAGAACATCTTCTGGGATTTCAACAGCGATGGCATCCCGGATAGCACCAGCGCCGGCCCGGTGACCTTCACCTACGACACGCCCGGCACTTATGTCGCTACGCTGGTCATCAGCAACGCAAGCGGCACAGATACGACGTCGCAGACTATCATCGTCAACGCCCCGCTAATCCCGCCGGTTGCATCCTTCAGCGCGTCCACCACCAGCGGCACAGCCCCACTCACAGTAGATTTTGTCTTGACCACCGAGCAAGAAATCACCAGCTTCCAATGGGATTTCAACGGTGACGGCATCCCCGACAACACAGTTGACCTTGCGCCGTCGTTCACCTTTGACACGCCGGGCGTCTACAACGTCACGCTGACCGTCACTAACGCTGCTGGCTCCGATACCATCTCCACGACGATCAACGTGGCCGCAGCCCTTCAACCGCCGCAGGCCAGCTTCACGCTCAGCCCGTCGGAGGGCACGGCTCCCCAGACGGTTACCATGAGCTTCGACACAGCCGCTGTGGGCACAGTGACCAGCTTCAGTTGGGACTTTAACGGTGACGGCATTCCCGACAACACAACCGACAATCCGGTGAGTTTCACCTACGACACGCCGGGCCTATACACCGTCACGCTGACACTTACCAACAGCGCCGGGACGGACACCGCGGTGCAAACCGTCAACATCACCGCGCCTGCGCAGCAAGCTACCCCCAGCGGTGACATCGTGTTCGCGTCGAACCGCGGCGGCAACTTCGACATCTTCCGCATGAACGACGATGGATCCAACGTCTTCAACCTGACGAACCACCCAGCGGACGACACCGCCCCCGTGTGGACGCCTGATGGGCGCATCGTGTTCGTCAGCACGCGCGATGGCGGGCAGCACCTGTTCATCATGAACGCGGACGGCAGCGATGTCACCCGCCTCACGTTTGAAGGCAGCAACGACCTTCCTGCTGTCAGCCCTGATGGGGAGAAGATCGCGTTCGTTCGCAACAGTGGCACCGACAACGAAATCTGGGTGATGAACATCGACGGCTCCGACCAGACACAGCTCACGTTCCAAGGGTCAGACGACACTCAGCCAAGCTGGCATGGCGATGAATTCATCGTCTTTGCCTCCAACCTCGTGGGGAACTACGATCTCTATCTCATCCCAGTGACGGGCGGGGACCTCACTCAAATCACGTTCGACGCGTCTGAGGAATATCAACCGGACGTGCGCGATGGTAAAATCGTCTTCGTCTCAACCCGCGAGGGCGATCCTGACATCTTCACTGCGAACATCGACGGGACGGGCATCACCCAGCTGACGACGAGCAGCGCTGCCGATACCCAACCGCGCTGGTCAAGCGATGGACGCATCATCTTTGTAAGCGAGCGCGATGGCAGCCGCGACGTGTTCATCATGAACGCGGACGGCGCTGGCCAAACCAACTTAACCAGCAGTCCGGCCGATGATCGCCAACCTGACCGCCGCTAGAGGAGTTTTCGTGGGGCAGTAGGAAGTTGCTGCTGCCCCCATTGATCATGACTGAGCTTTTTCGTTACGAGTTCACTGTCACGCCCGGCCTTGAGACCCTCGCCGAACGTGAGCTTGCGGCTACGCCATGGGGTTCCGAAGCCCAGATACACGCAGCAACAGGTTTGCTTGCGGCAGCCTCAGCGAAACCTTACCCGCCTGAGCAGGTGATCCGAACGGCAGTTGCGCTGTATGAGGTCTTGGATTTCCCTGTGCCGCGCCCCAAAGCGCTGCTAGGTCATCAGCATCTGACGCGCATCATCCACGCTTGCAGAGCCGTTCTGTCGCCATCGTTTGAAACGCTGAGCATCAGCGCGGCGGGCAAGTCCAGCGAGGTGATGCAGCGCCTGATCGCTGAGTTGGCAGCAGCGCTCCAGCTTAAGGCCGTGCGAGACGTGGGCGACCTGCACATACGTATACGTCGTTCCACGCTGTACGACGACGGCTGGGCTGTTCTTATCCGCCGCACGCCGCGCCCATGGGCCACCCGTGCATGGCGCAGCGAGAATCTCCCCGGCTCGCTCCATGCGCCGGTGGCTGCTGCTATGGCCATGCTCGCCCAGCCATCCGATGCCGCGCCGGTGTTAAACGTCGGCAGTGGTTCCGGAACTATCGCCATCGAAACCAACTTGATCCACCCGAATTTGCCCGTCGTGTCGCTTGATGTGGACTGGCTGCACATCCAATTGACACGCCGTCACATGCAAGCTGCATCAGTTCGCAGTGACCGACTGCTTCAAGCGGATGCGCGCGCCCTGCCGTTGGCAGATGCTGCTTTCGGCGCGGTACTGAGCGATTTGCCCTTTGGGCAGTTGATGGGCCATAATGAAGACCTACAAGCGCTTTACACGGCATGGCTGAGAGAGACGGCGCGCGTTACCCAATTGGAAGGGCGCGGCGTGTTCTTGACGCATGCTGTGCGCCTCATGATGGAAGTGCTGGGCAGTGTGCAAGATGTGTGGCAGGTTGAGAAAATCTTGCCGATCACGCTGAACGGTCTGCACCCGCGGCTGTTCATGCTCAAACGTCGCAACGGTAAATAGGTATGTCAAAAGGCTTTCTCTCACTTGCGTTGCTTCTGCTTGTGCTGAGCGCTTCAAGCGCGTGTCAGCCGCGTGAGGTTGCCAACAGCTTTATTGTGTTCCTCGTCGCTGATGGCCGCGAGCTAACCTATTCGCTGGATGAGCCGATGACCGTTGAAGAATTCCTCTCGCGCTCGGATGTCAACATCCGCGTTGGTGATACCGATCGTCTCACCCCGCCGCGCTTCACGCAATTGAGCGACGGCATGCGCATCACCATCGTCCGCGTATCTGAGACTACAGAGTGTGAAACGCAGGTGCTGCCCTTCAGCCGTGAGGTGATTCAAAATGAAGGGATGCAGCCTAATGAGGAACGCATTATCCAACCCGGCCAGAACGGCGCCCAGCAGATCTGCTACCGCGTCATCATCGAGGATGGCGTCCCCCGCGACCGCATCCCAACCGGTTCGCCCACTGTGCTGCGCGCCCCCGTCAACGAGATTCTCTACGTAGGCATTAGCACCAACGTTGAGCCGATCCCTATTGTTGGCACGCTTGCCTACATCAACAACGGCAACGCATGGGTCATCGCGGGTAACAGTACCGCCAAGCGCCCACTGACGAACACCGGCAACCTCGATTCGCACGTGCTCAGCTTGTCATCTAACGGCCAGCGCCTGCTTTACACCACGCGCTCAGACGACCCAGCGTTTGTCAATCAACTGTGGATGAGCAGCACCGACATGAACGCGCAGGCTATCAAGCTCGTGCCGACCAATGTCATCTATGCCGAGTGGATCAACGGTCGCCCGAACACTTTCGCCTATTCTACCAGCGAGCCGCAGGCGGTTGTGCCTTTCTGGCGCTCGCTGAACAACCTGCTCACGATGCAGATTGACCCAGTGACCGGCCTAGCGCTCAACAACGCGATTGTTGTGCCAGAGTCCAGCGGTGGCCTCTCGGGTTGGTGGGGCACGGTCTATCGCTGGTCGCCTGATGGGCAGCGAGTAGCCTACGTCCGCGCTGATTCAGTGGGCGTCCTCGGGGCCGATGGCAGCCTGCAGCCCCTCGCCACCTACGCTATCTTCCGCACCACGCAAAATTGGTCGTGGCGCGCCAACGCCTCATGGTCACCCGATTCTAAATTGCTCGCTACCACCGTACACGGCCCGCCGCTCGGCAGCGAACCGCCCGAGACCAGCCCAGTCTTCAACGCCATCGTGGCTGAGGTTAACGGCCGTTACAGTGCCGCCCTGCACGACAGCGCCGGCATGTGGTCGTCGCCGGTGTATTCGCCCGTTCTTGGCGGCGTCAACGACACAGCGATTGCCTACCTCCGCGCGCGCGACCCCTACAACAGCGTCAACGGTGAGTATGACCTCGTCGTCGCGGATAGCGACGGCAGCAACGCGCGTGTGATCTTCCCAAGCGCCTCGCAGCCCGGCATCGTCTCGCGTGATTTTGGTCTCACGCCCCAAACGCTCGCGTGGAGTCCTGACGGCCGCCAGATTGCAGTCATCTATCAAGGCAATCTGTGGGTGGTGGACGTGGTCACCTCAGCGGCCTACCAACTGACGTTTGATGGCCAGTCTGAGCATCCTGTCTGGTCGAACTGATGCGCCGTCGGATCGCCCTTGTCGTCTCAGGCGTGCTGCTGGCAGCTGCTTTCAGCGCTGCCCTCGTCATTGATCAAGAAGTCGCGCTCACGGTTCGCGGCATCGAATACCCGTTGACTGCGACCGCATTGCCAGAGCGCATACCACGCTTGGGCGTCAACGTTGACCTGCTGCAATACCCGTCGGAGGCACTCGACGCCCAGCTGGAGCAGATGCGCGCTGCGGGCGTAACATGGCTGCGGCAAATTGTTGATTGGCGCAGCCTCGAACCAACCCCCTCTGTGATCGACTGGTCGGCATGGGATACGATCTTTGAAGCGCTAGACGCCTACCCTGACTTGCATCTCGTCCCCGTGTTCTATCGAACGCCGCGCTGGGCCTCCGCGCCAGAACACCCCGACCACCCTACCCTGCCGCCGCAGAACCCTATCGACCTTGCCGCGTTTGCTGCCGCCTTCGCTCAGCGCTATGGCGATTGGGTCGATTACTATCAAATCTGGGACGAGCCAAACCTCTACGATGCATGGGGGCAAACGCCGCCAAGCAGCGCTCACTATGTGGCTATGGCTGCTGCCGCTTCAGAGGCTATCCGTCGCGCTGACCCCACTGCAAAGATCATCGCCGCTGCGCTCGCCCCCACCACCGAAGACAACGCACGCAACATCATGGACTGGCACTACCTACGTCAGCTCTATCAGCATGGCATGAGCGCTTTTGTCGACGCTGTCGCTGCCAAGCCTTACGGCTTCGACCACAGCCCTGACGACCGCACGATCAATCCGGCAAGGTTGAACTTCTCGCGCGTGGTGGTGCTGCGCGAAATCATGCTGGAGCACGGCGACGCTTACAAACCGCTCTGGTTCAGCGAGTGGGGCTGGAATGCGCTGCCTTCAAATTGGAGTGGTGCGCCCTCCATCTGGGGGCAAGTTAGCAGCACTCAGCAAGCAGCCTACACCCTCTCCGCGCTCGCTCGCATTGAACAAGAATGGCCTTTTGTGGGCGCTGCCATTCTGAGCGAGTGGCAGCCCAACCGCCCGCCAGAAGACCCGCGTTGGGGCTTTGCGTTGGTGGGTCAGCATGGCCAACCATCCCCGCTGCTCACAGCGCTCCAGAGCCAACCGC
>JBDNCV010000071.1:0-18482 GCA_046719465.1 Anaerolinea sp. | reverse complement strand
CCGCAGCGACTTTGAACGGTTTGAGAAGGAGATCACCCTCGTCACAGTCGCTGACAGCGCCTTATGACGCTCATGCTGTTTTGCGCCCTTTGCGGTTGGGGTCGGTCACTCTTAAGATCAGCATCAACAGCCCCCAAAACACCCCTATCGCCAGCAGCGGCAGCGCCACCGTGAGCGCGTTGGCAACCATTTGCATTAGGTTGGCGCGGCCTGCATCGCCAATGACCACGTCGAAGGGCACGGCTGTGCCGTCGCCATAGATGCAGCTGCCAAGCACCACTGTTCGGACTAAGCCGTTAGCGCTCGATGTACCACCTGTATTGTAGGCAGTGAACGGCTTGCCGGTGTCATAAGCGCGGCAGTAGGGGACGAACATGAGCGCGTCGATGATGTCATTGCTGTAGTACAATATCGGAATCCAACCGACCGTAAACCAGAGCAGCAGCGCCAACGCTGTGAACATCGACCGGCGGCTCTTGCGCTTATCTTCGGGGGTGAGCGGGGGCTGCCGCTGATCAACCCAACTGACCGCGTGCCGCCAGCTGAGGTCATGGTTGAGGTATTGAATGAACATGCGGCGCATCGTTATCGGGCGCAGTTCTTTGTTGGTGGAGGTCATCGTGATGCCGGTGGGTTCATCTGAGTAGTGGATTTCGTAGCCGCGTTCAGGGTTGCCGCTGGCGTTCATGAATCCGACCCCCTCATCTATCAGCGTGATCGCGTAGTGATGATCGGGGCTAAGATGGCGCAGCACCTCATCCAGCTCTTGTTCTGTTACCTGCTCAGCGATGAGCCGCTCGTCCAAGTAAAGCTGCATGGCCGCCTCATTTCTTTCTGATAGATAATACATATCATACGAAGAAATGGGCGTAGGACAAGCAGGCTTAGCGCAGATGCTCGCGGATGTAGTAGGTGGGTTTGCCTTGCGACTCGTGGTAGGTGCGCATCACCATGTCGGCAATTAACCCCGTGGAGATCATCTGCACGCCCAACACCAGCAGCAGAATCCCCAGCAGCGTCAGCGGGCGGTCGCCGATGTCCTGCGCCAGCACGATCCGCACATAGCCCAAGTAGAGCAGGATCAGCGCGCCGACCCCGCCAATGGCCACGCCCAGCCCGCCAAACACGCGCAGCGGACGGTGCGAGTAGCTCAGCAGGAAGATCACGCCGATGAGGTCAAGGAACACGCGGAAGGTGCGGCTGAGGCCGTACTTGCTCTTGCCGGCGTGGCGCGGGCGGTCGTTCACGGGGATTTCGGCCACGCGCACGCCCATCTGGCTGGCCAGCGCGGGGATGAAGCGGTGCAAGTCGCCGTAGAGGCGCACGCCCTTGGCCACGTCGCGGCGATAGGCCTTGAGCGAACAGCCGTAGTCGTGCAGGTGGATGCCCGTCGTACGGCTGATGAGCCAGTTAGCCGCCTGTGACGGGATGCGCCGCGTCAGCAGCGGCTCTTTGCGATGAATGCGCCACCCGCTTACGATGTCATAGCCTTCGTCCAACTTGGCGAGCAGCGCGCCGATGTCGTTGGGGTCGTTTTGTAAGTCAGCGTCCAGTGTGATGACTACGTCCCCCTGCGCGTGTTGAAACCCGGCAGCGATGGCTGCCGTCTGGCCGAAGTTGCGCCGGAACTGGACGATCTGCCAGCGAGGGTCGCGCGCGTGGATGGCCTTCAACCGCGCGAAGCTGTCGTCCGTGCTGCCGTCGTCGATAATGAGCACCTCATAGGGCTGACCAAGCCGCTCCAGCGAGGCGCTGAGCTGCTCATAGAGCGCGTCGACGTTGCCTTCTTCGTTGTAAAGTGGGATCACGATGCTGATTGCTGGGGCTGAACTCATGGTGCAAGGCTCCGCTGGAACAAAAAAGCCCCGTCAAGATGCGAGGCTGCGCTGCTGACGCCATTTTAACGACAGGGGCGGGCGGGTTCAACTGTTTTTCTGGGCGGGTCGTGTGCCGTGATGAACGCCTCAAGGCCATACGCGATTTCAACGCTCTCTCTGATGTGCTGCCCTTACCACATGGCCGCGGGTGGGCTATGATGGACGGCAGCGTAAGTAGGGACAGACCCGCCATGAGACGATTTTTCGCGCTGCTAGCAGTAACGCTCAGCCTGCACCTCAACGCCCAGACCCCCACCCCAGCGGAGCTGACGATCTGGCTGCCGGATACGCTGGCTAACTTCAGCACCGAGGCGCTTTTGGCCTTTGGGACAGTCACGGATGAGTTCGCCGCTGCCCAGAACGTCAGTGCGCTGATCCGCATCCGCCGCGCGAGCGAGGTGGGGGGCATCCTCTCGACGCTGCGTTCAGCCTCTAGCGTTGCGCCGCGCGCCCTGCCCACGGTGACGCTGCTGCGCCGCAGCGACCTGCTGTTGGCGACGCAAGAGCGTTTGATTGAGCCGCTGCCGCCGCTGTTGATAGAAAGCGCCCTGCAAGGCATGAGCAGCACGCGCCGCCTATGTGAGGTGGGCGGGGCGCTCATGGGGGTGCCGTTCCTCGTAGATGTGCAGCATATGGTCTACCTGCCGCAGCCGGGCGTAGACTATGACAGTTGGCGCTTTGAGGATGTGCTGGCGCGGGGGCTGCCGCTGCAATTCGCGGGCAACGCCACCCTAGGCGTCAACCCAACGGTCTACGTGCAGTATCTGGCGGCAGGTGGGGAGACAGATGAACAAGGTGTGCTGCAATACAACGCAGTGGCGCTGCGCCGAGTGCTAGATTTCTACGAGGCGGCGCGCGAGGCGGGCCTCATCGACGAGCAGACGCTGCTCTTTACCTCGCCTGCGCAGTACGCCAGCGCGCTCAGCACTGCGGGCGAACGGCAGTGGGGCACGCTCGCGTCGCAGTATCTGCGGGCGCTGGCGTTTGAACCAGCGCTGCGCCACGCGCCCATCCCCACGCCGACCGGCGCGGCCAGCACCGTGCTGGAGGGCTGGTGCTGGGTGCTGGTGGCGCGTGATGAGCGGGCGCAGGCGCTGGCGCTCGACTACCTCACCCATATGAGCAGCCCGCCCGCCCTCGTCACGCTGGCGCAGGCCATTCGCCTGCTGCCGTCGCAGATCACCTTGTTGGGCGATGTGCTGACGGAGGATCAAGCTGCGTTCTACACCGAGCTGCTCACCAACGCGCTGGTTATCCCGCTGGACGCGAACAGCATCGCCGTCGAAAGGGCGATTCAAGATGCGTTCCGCGCGGTGATCAACGGCAGCATTGCTGAAGAAGCCGTCCGTGCGGCCAGCGCGCTGCTAGGGGGCTAACGCCTTTTCGTAGAAGCGGTGTGTTTTGTAGGGCTTGCCCTCCACCTTGCTGATGATCGACAGCAGCGAGTTGGTCTCCAAGATCCAGCCGGCGTCGAGGTAGTCATACTGGCTGGGCAGCATGGCTTGGCTGATGGCGTGCATCAGCGCCAAGTCTACGCCGCGGTTGCGAAACTCAGGGATCACGCCCATCAGCGGCAGGCGCACGCTGCGAATGATCTTTTTCACCTTCCAGTAGTAAAAGGCTTGCAGCAGGCTCCACCACTCTGGCACGCCCGGGCGCGGGTAGACCTTGTGCAGCACCTCGTTCATGTTGGGGATGGCCAGCGCAAAGCCGACGGCCTGCCCCTTGTGCTCGGCAAAGAAGGCGAGGTTGGGGTCAACAAATTGGCCGAGGCTGTTCACCAGCGCTTGCAGCTCACGCTCGGTGAAGGGGTGAAAGCCCCAGTTGATGTCCCATGCGCGGTTGTAGATCTCGGCAAAGGTGTAGAATTCGGCTTGTTTGCGGCGCATGTCGAGCGGGCGGATCGTCACGTTGCAGCGCTTGATGGCATGCTCGGCGGCGCGGCCAAAGCGCTCGACGGTGTTGTTGCGGGCGAGGATGGCGCGGTCTTGGTAGACGCTGTAGATATCCATCACCTTGTGGAACCCTGCCCCCTCCACCAGCGCCTGATAGTAGGGCGGGTTATAAGGCATGAGCACCTGCGGCGGGCTGAAATTCTCGACGAGCAGGCCGCATTCCTCATGGGTGGTGAAGGTCTGCGGCCCGCGGATGGCGTGATAGCCGCGCGCGCGTACCCATTCGCTGGCGGTGTCGAGCAGCGCCGTCGCCACCGCTTGGTCGTTGATCGTCTCGAACGCGCCAAAGTGCCCGATGTGTTCGTGCATGTGTTCGTTGTGGTGATGGTTGATGACGGCGGCAATCGTGCCGACGACTTCACCGCCGCGCAGCGCGATAAAGTAGTCGCCTTCGAGGTACTCCCACGCGGGGTTGCGCTGCTTGTCCAGCAGGGCGCGGCGCTGGCTGACGAGCGGCGGAACCCAGTTTGGATCGTCTCGGTACAGCTTCCATGGGAATTCAAAAAACGCCTGAAAATCGATCGAATTTTCGACTTTGCGAACGGTAACTTGGCTCATACTGCGGCTCACTTCTTGAGGGAATTCACACGCCGCCCAGTGTACCACAAGCCTTGACACCCCTACCCCTGTTTGCTACACTTTGCAGCGTCGTTCCGCAATAGCTCAACGGCAGAGCAATCGGCTGTTAACCGATGGGTTCCTGGTTCGAATCCAGGTTGCGGAGCAGAAACCGCCTAGCGAAACGCTGGGCGGTTTTTCGTTTTCTAGGTGGAGCCTTTTGGCTCATGCACTGACGTGACCCCCACGACTTGAACGGTTCGGCAGGCCGAGCCGATGGGTCGCCTCGGATGCTGCGCCCCACTGCGTGAGGTAAGTCCTCAATAAGGCTTTATCGCCAGTTCCCCAAGCAGTGGAGTCATATCTTTGAGATTGTGCGTGTAGAGTGCTGCGCCAAATCGCTTTGCGACCGCAGCGATGAGACAGTCGTTCATACCTATATGATGGCTGAATTGTAATAGTTCGAGCTGTTGCATCGCCCATTGTTGATCTGTTGATGTTAGATACAGTAGCTCAAACATGGAGAGTATCCGTTTGGCTTCACCCTGATTTGATTTGCTGGTAGTACCCTCCATGATCTCCAGCCATGTGATCGATGTTATGGCAAGCCTGTCCGGTTGTGTGCTGACCCAAAGCCGAGCGTCGGGATTTCTGCGTAAGACATGTACAACGACAGTGGTATCAACGATGCTGTGAATCATTCTGCATCGTCACTACGAAGCTGCTGGCGCTGCCGTTTTGACCTTGTGTGCTTCACCCATGCGACCGGATCTTCAATTTCAGGGTATCGCAGTGGAATCGAACCGACCTCATCTAACAGCTTGTTGAGCGATTGCCCCCAGTGGTCTGATGCTGTGGGGGCTGGCGCTGGCTCCAACTCGTTGATCATGTCCAGCAACTGTTTTGCGAGTTCTCTACGCTCGTGTGGGCTGAGCGCTCTGGCTTGTTCTAGAATCTGGTGAATGGTCATCAAGTTAAACCTATCTACACGAAGGCGCGGCAGCGGATCATTAATGACGCTGCGCACACGACTTGAACGGTTCGGCAGGCCGAGCCGATGGGTCGCCTCGGATGCTGCGCCCCACTGCGTGAGGTCTGTTACACCTAATTATAGGTCATTTTGGGGGGAAATGAGCCGAACTGCTCACGCTGCTTGCTGAGAGGGCGGGCTACCCCTATACTCGAAGCGGTAGGATGTCAGCGTGAAGGGGGCACGATGCAAGCAATTGTTGATCTCGCTTTTTGGTTTTTGAAGTCACCGTTCATCTGCTTTGGTTGGATCGTGGTCGGGTTCATCGCGGGGACGCTTGCGCGGCGCATCATGGGCAGCGACGATAAGTCGTTCATCTCGGACGTCCTCTTAGGCATCCTCGGTGCGGTCGTCGGTGGGTGGATCGTCGGCGCGGTGACGAACCTGCCGGAGGGGGGCTTGCAGTTAGTGTGCGCCAACCTCATCACAGCGACGTTTGGCGCGTCGGTGTTGATCGGCGTGCGCAACGCGATCACAGGCCGCCGCCCCCGCAAAGCCTAGCCGTTACTTCTGGCCTTGCGCGCGCAGCTCACGGAAGAAATTGCGAATGAGTTCGCCTGCTTCGTCGGCAAGCAGGCCGCGCTCCACCCTCACGGCGTGGTTGAGGGGGGGATAGTCTAGCAGGTTGAGCAAACTGCCGCCCATGCCCGCTTTGGGGTCAGCGGCGGCGTAGACTAAACGCGACACGCGCGCCAACACCATCGCGCCCGCGCACATCGCGCAAGGCTCCAACGTGCAGTAGAGCGTGACCTCGTTCAAACGCCAATGGCCAATGACCTGCGCCGCCGCGCGCAGCGCCAGCATCTCGGCGTGGGCAGTGGGGTCTTGGTCGGCCTCGCGCCGATTGTGCCCGCGCCCGATCACTTCATCCCCTAGCACAGCCACCGCGCCGATGGGCACGTCAGCCGTCAGCAAGGCGAGACGCGCCTCCTCCAGCGCAAGGCGCATGAACGCCTCATCGCGCGCGTCGAACGTGGTCAAGCGCTGCTGTCGTCCTCGGTGTCGATGCGGATGCGCACTTTGCGTTCGGTGCGAGAGGAAATCTCGCGCGCGCTGTCCATCGCGTCCAACGCTTTTTCGGCGGGCGACTTGGGCATGACGGGCTGCGATGGCGTAGGCGGGTCTTCAGGGGTGGGGGTGCGCCAGCTGTTCGCCTCCCATGCGAAGAGGACTACGGCCAGCGCGAACGCCCCAGCGGCGATCAGCGCCAGCGTCAGCGGCGGGATCGGCAGGCTGGCTTGGGTGAGCCACAGGACGGCGCTCCCCGCAGCGGTGAACAGGCACAGCCCGAACATCAACCGACGTGCTGTTTTCAACATGATGACAGCTCCTCACTACTTGTCTTCATTATAAGAAATGTCTGATGCGAAACCAACACAGCAGATGGTGAGGGCGTGTCTGTCCTTCAACAGATGGCTGAGATTTGCCGTAGGCTGAAGCCTCTGGCTGAGGCGCGTTGCAGCCGGAGGCATAAGCACCCCGCCTTCAGATCTGTTCCGCGTGAGACACACCTGATGGCGAGGCGAGGCCGCGCTGACGCAATGGCCACGAACGCCAGCCGTGTCAAAACAAACTGCGTTGGATCGGCGCGTCGGGCGGCGGGGGTGGGGTGTCGTCCTCGTAGGCGAGACGCTCGCGCTTTTCGAGCTGTTCCTCGGCGCTGAGGGGCTGGCCTTCGTCGTCGTGGCGCAGCGTGTCGACCTGCTCCATGCAGGCCGGGCAGGTGCACTCGGCGGGGTGCGGGGTGAAGGTCGGCTCGGCTTGCTGTGGGGCCGTTGCCGCGCTGAGCATGGCCGGGTCGGGCGTGAAATCGGGCGGGAGCGCGTCTTGGCGCATCGTCGCGCGGATGTACAGTGCGCGGAGGTCGTCGTCTGTGAAGCCAACCTGATGTAAGATCTTCACCACTGACTGCTGTGTGATTGTGTCGTTACGGCGGATCACATCTATGTAGTGGGCTTCGAGACACCGCCTCCATTCAGCAGCAAAGATGCTGTTGCTCATACTAGCTCCGTTTAGAAGGGGTGATTGTCTTTGGTTGGCGGCGGATTGTCTTTGGTTGGCGCGGGCAGCTCAAAGCCCAGCAGCGCACACACTGCACGATAGTCCTCGGCGCTGATTGCCACTGACCAGCGCCGCCCGTTGATGTGGCTTTCGGTGATGTATTCGACTGCATTGAGGTTGATAAGCTTGCCGGCGTTCGTCATGAACCAGTTTTTTTTCTCTTTGGCAGGGTTCCATCTTGGTTTCGGGTTTGTACGCACGGCGTGCCTCCTCAGCAGTTGCTCTGGTTCATTTTACACTATGTGTCAACAGGGCGGGTTCTTGCGGTGCAGCAGGCGCAGGATTTCGCAGCCGTAGGTGGCCATGCGCCACGGGGTCATGCCGTCGATCTGCGCCAGTTCTTCAAGCGTAGCAGGGACGCGCTCGGCGATCTGCCAGAGGGTGTGTTTGCTCACCACCATGTTGGACTCAAGGCCGCGGGCAATAGCGCGCTCCTTGCGCCAGTTGTGCAGCAGCATGTAACGCTCGGTCAGCGTGCGATCCACGCGCGGGGGGCGCGGCGGACGCGGCGGCGGGGCGCTCAGGCCGCGCTCAACGGCGTCGAGGATGTCATCAGCGAAGTGGCGCGTCATCTCGGCACGCAGCCCGCGCATGGCTTGCAGGTCGCGGCGGTTGCGCGGCGGATTAGCGGCCATGCGCACGAGGGTGCGGTTGTCGATGGCTTTGTAGGGCGGCGTGTCGAGTTCTTGGGCGATCTGGTCGCGCAGGGTGTACAGCTCGGCCAGTACGGCCAGCCCGCGTTTGTCCAGCTCGTCGGGCTTGACGAGCTTCCAGTAACCTTCAGGGTCGAAGGCTTGGTCTTTGGGGTCGATGCGGCTGATGTCGTAGAACAGCGCGCGAATCTCCTCCAGCGCGTCGCGCTCGGCCAGTCGGGTTGTGTAGTGGTCGTAGAGCGGCAGCAGGTAGTGGGTGTCCATCTGCGCGTAGAGCAGGCTCTCGACGGGCAGGGGGCGCTTGCCCCAATCGTCGAGCTGGTGGCTCTTGTCGGGCTTGATGCCGTAGTGGGCGTGCAGCAGATCGCCGAGGCCCCACATCTTGCCGTCGATGACGCGGGCAGCATAGAGCGTGTCGAACAGGTTGTTGACTTCGAAGCCGTAATCGCGCTTCAAGCAGAGGATATCATACTCACAGGCGTGAAACACCTTCTCGATGCGCGCATCGGCCAAGATCTGGCCGAGTGGCTCCATTTGCTTGATCGAAACGGGGTCTACGATATAATCTTGGCTGCGCGTGGAAAGCTGAATCAGGCAGACGCGCCCTTGATAGGCGTGGAGGCTGTTGCTCTCGGTGTCGACCGCGATCACGGTTTCAGACGCGAGCACATCCACGAGCGCCCGGAGTTCGTCCTCCGTCGTGATGAGGGAAGCTGGGTGAAGGCTTGGGTGCGTCATGGAAGCCTATTATGGACTGCCTGATGAGGCCGATCAAGTGAGAGAGTGGGTATATTAAAATTCGACTTCAGCCTTTTGACACCCTGCGCAGCCTGTGCTATATTTAGGGCGCTGAGTTTGTGACAATTTTCGCATTCGGTGTCTGTACTGGTGTCGTAGTGTGACAGCTTGGCATGCTGTGTTGCAGCAGTCTTCTGAGTGTCACGCTCAGTCGTATTTTGGAGGAAACGGAAGAAATTATGGCAACAGCACAACCGACCAAGGGCGATATTGAAAAACGCACCAGTGTCGCCAAGCCGTCGCAGGAAGTAGCGGTGGCAGGGGGAGGCGCCGGCCTGCTGGCAGATGCCCCGTCACGCCGCGAGTTCCTGTATTACATCTGGGGGGCATCGATGGTGCTCCTGCTGGGGCAGCTCAGCGCGGGCTTGATCTGGTTCATCTTCCCGCGCTTCCGTGAGGGCGAGTTCGGTGGTGAGTTTGCCTTCAACCCTGATGATCTGCCACCGGTGGGCGATGCGCCGGTTTCGGTGCCTGCTGGCCGCTTTCATGTGAGTATGACCGAGAACGGGCTGCTGGCGCTGTTTGGCGTCTGCACGCATTTGGGCTGCTTGCCGCGTTGGGTTCCTACCAATGCGCGCTTTGAGTGCCCATGCCACGGCTCTAAGTTCAACGCGGACGGCAGTTGGATTGAAGGCCCGGCCCCGCGTGGGTTGGATCGCTTTGTGGCGCGGGTTATCTACTCAGATGGTACGGAAGTATCCACCGATGGAGATGGCGGCCCAATCCCGCTGGATCCAACCAAGACAGTGGTTGATATACGGGTGAACACGGGTCGCAAGATTACTGGCCCCCGCATCTAGTCAAGCGTCGTACTGTAAGCATAGGAGAAGCGCATTATGTCATTACTCCCGTTCCCATCCTTTCTCGATGATGTCCGAGATAAGGGCCTGAAGAAGGCCATTTTTGAGGGCATCGACGAGACCGTTGAGCGCCTGACGGCTGGTATGAACGTCGGCGACATTCGCAGCGCCCTGCGGGGTGACCCGATGCGCAAGCCCGATCCACGTCTGCGCCCGCATGCAGACGGCTTCTGGCTGCACATGCGCCCGGGCTACTTCCACAAGGACATGACCGGCGTCTACCCCACCTTCCGCCTCGGTTGGCTTTCGACCTACTTCGTCGTCTTTGAGACGATCACCGGCGTGCTGCTCATGTTCTGGTACACGCCTTCCCCTGATATCGCCTACGGCAACATGCTCAACATCTTGAGCAACGTCCCGCTCGGCCAATTCGTGCGTGACCTGCACCGCCTCGGCGCGGAAGCGATGGTGCTCATCGTGGCGCTGCACATGATGCGAACGTGGATCACGGGCAGTTATAAAAAGCCGCGTCAATTCACGTGGTTTACGGGTGTCATCCTCTTGGTGATTACGGGTCTGCTCTCCTTCACGGGTTACTTGCTGCCGTGGGATCAGCTCGCGCTTTGGGCGGTGACGATTGGCGCATCCATGGCCGAAGCGACACCGGTCATCGGCGAGCAGGTGAACTTGATCGTGCGTGGCGCGCCGGAACTGGGCGCGAACGGCCTGCTGCGCTTCTACCTTGCGCACGTGCTGCTGCTGCCGATCTTCCTGTTCATCTTCACTGGCGTGCACTACTACAAGGTGATCATCCACGGCCACAGCCTCCCGCCGCGCCTTGAGAACATCGGTGAGGACACGGCCAAGCGCGTCCCGCTGGACAAGCGCGTCTACTTCATCCCGGATATCTGGACGAACGAGATCATGTGGGTGGGTGTGACGACGTTCATCATGGTGGTGCTGTGCATCTGGTTCTACCATGCCCCGCTCGAGAACCACGCTGACCCGCTCGTGACGCCGCTCGGCACGACCGCGCCGTGGTACTTCCTGTGGATTCAGGGCGCGCTCAAGCTCGGCGACAAGTTCTTCTGGGGTATCTTGTTCCCCACGCTGGCGATTGGCGTGCTGGCGGTCATGCCCTACCTCGACGTGACCAAGAGCCGCCGCTATGCCCACCGCCGCTTCAGCCTGTCGATTGCAATGGCGCTCGTGTCGTTCACGACGATCCTCAGCTACATGGGGCTGCCGGAGTTCGCGGTGGCCACCTCGGCCGAGACGGAAATCCTGCATGAGCTGACGATGGAACCGGCGCACAATCACGTCGGCCCGATGCGCACCGTGCCGTTCAATCAAGCGGTGGCGGGCGCGTACACCACGGCGCAGCTCGGCGCGCCGGATGCCCGCGCTGCCGTTGAATCCTTCACGGCGCAGTTGAAAACGACGCCCTTCTTCGAAGTGGTGGACGGCGTCCTGCTCACCCGCACGGAGTTTGATGCGCTGACCAACCGCGTTGTGACGGTTGACCATGCCCCGGCCATGCCCTCGAGCTTCCGCCCAGTGCCCGACGATGCCCCCGAGCTGATGCGCATCCTGCGTGAGTTCAACGCCAAGCTTTTGGCCAATCAAGATGAGCTGCCGAATGCGTGGGGCGCGATCATCATCAACGACATTCAGGGCAACCTGAAGCGTATCGACGTGATCATCTCGTGGGACGCTGTTCAGATCGAAATGGGGCAAGTGGTGCGCGACGCACAAGGCCATCCGGTCTATGAGTATGCGGTGGATGCCAACGGCGAGACGATCCTCGACGAGAACGGCAATCCAGTTGTTGTGCGCCGCTTCTACACGCGCCACATCTACCTGCACGCAGACTCGGCATACTTCCGCCACTAAGAATCAGCGCAGGGTGGGGAACCACCCTGCTGTGTTGTGAAATTGGCCCTTCACCGGCCTCAGCGGGTGAAGGGCGGCTTGATGGCTTGACAGCGATAGGATTTGTGTCAGTATGAACCGTTTGGTAATCGAAAGTATTGAGGGTCGCATCATCACGGGCATCACCATGTTCGTGGCGATCATGGTGCTGATCGGGTGGGTGGTCATCAACGAGCCAGCCCGCATGGCGGCCTTCGAACGGCAGCATCTAGGCCGCTCGATTGAGCGCGGTGGCGAGCTGTTCGCGGCCAACTGTGCCACGTGCCACGGCCCGATGGGCCTCGGTATCGCGGAGCGCGCCCCTGCCCTCAACAGCCCGCAGCTCTTCGGCTTTGATTTCTTCAACGGGGTGAATGGCCAGATCGGTCGCTTGCAGCGCCAGCAAGTGGAGCTGAACGCGCGCATCACCACGTTGAACAGCCAGCGCGACGCGCTGCTGGCCGAGGTGGCCAACGCCACGGATGACCGCCGCGCCGCCATCATCCAAGAAGTTAACGCCATCGACGCGGACATTGCCGCGCTGACCGACCAGATCGCGTCGATTGATGAGCGCCTCGCCCCGCTGCTGGAGGAGCGCGAGCGCATCCTCATCGCCATGGAACCGGCCATCGACCGCGGCTATCTGGCAGGCCTTGAGCAGGCCATCGCCACGGCCGAAGCCGACAACAACCCGCTGCACCTGACGGATTTCCTCGATCGCTCAGCCAATCGCCTGCTGCAAGCGCCGTGGGGCAGTGATGTCAACTCGTTCATCCGCACGACGCTGTATCATGGTCGCCCGGGCACGGGGGATGCGTGGAACGGCTCGCTCATGGTGGCGTGGGCGCAGGTGGCAGGTGGCCCGCTGCGCAACGACCAAATTGATGATCTGGTGAATTTCATCGTCAACTGGGATCGCGGCAACAATTGGACGCTTGAAGACCTCTACGCTGTGCAGCAGTTCCCCAAGCTCAAGGCTGATGCTGCCATGGTGGTGGCTGGCCCAGCGGTTCAGACCATTGGCGCAGAGTCGGGCAACAACCTCGACGTAGCGACCGAGCTGGTGATGGCGCTGACGGGCGACCCTGACCGTGGTCGCGGTCTGTATGAGGGCACGGTGCGCAGCGCCTCGAACAACCGCCTCGCTTGCTCGAGCTGCCACATGGGCGGCGCGCAGGCCCCAGCCACCAACGAAAAGTGGAATAACTTCCTCAACGTGCGCTTGCAGCTGCCGGACTTTGCGGGTTGGTCGCCAGAGAAGTACTTCATCCACGGCGTGATCTACCCCAACGAGTACGTCGTCCCCGGCTATGCCTCGGGTGTGATGCCGGGCAACTACATCTCGCAGCTTAGCGCGCAGGACTTGGCCGACATGATCGCCTACGTGAAATCCTACGCGGAATAGGCGAACGACAAGCCAATCATGGGGCGCACCCAACCAAGTGCGCCCTTTTTATTGGGTGTGTGCCGCGGTAGAGTGATGAACGGCAACACAAGGAGTGATGTTGGTATGCTGCGATCTGGACTGGTGTTTGTGGCGCTGCTGCTGGTGCTGGCAGCGATCTATCAGGCCGATGAACAGGTCAACCCCTGCACGTCTGAGCTGTTCCTCAACCCAGCGGCTGACCCTGCCACGGCCTACAACTGCGCGCTCTACTTGCAGGCTGCCGCGCTCGACGCGGGCTATGAGCCGGAGCCGAGCGCCGTTGAGCGCTCGATTGACCTTGTGCTGCGCGTGGCGGAGCTGCCGCAGATCATCGCGGCGACCAGCATCGGCCCAGACACCGAGGCAGCGCTGGCGGCCGTGCTGGAGCGCGGCGGCGACCCCTTCACCGGCGAGCTGCTCTACAACGGGCTGGTGAACGGGCTGGACGGCATCCCGCTGGGCTGCTTGGGATGCCATAATGGGCAGACGGCCCCGCTAGCCGAGGGCACATGGACGCGCGTTGACGAGGTGCGCCTGCGTGACCCCGCGCTGGCCGGTTACACAGTCGAACGCTACCTTGTGGAGAGCATCCTGCACCCCAACGCCTACATCGCGCCCGATTATGTGGCCAACCTGATGCCCGACAACTACCACGCCCGCCTCGACGCGCAGCGCTTGGCCGATCTGGTGGCGTATTTGATGAGCCAAGACCAACTCATCGATGAATCCGCGCCGTGATTGCGCTAGAATCAGGGCGTACAATGCGCACAGGAGGGCATGTAATGCGTCGTCAATTGGGAGTGCTGCTGTGGGTGCTGCTGCTGGCGCTGCCGGTGGCTGCGGCAGAGGAGGGCGCCGCGCCCGCGGGCTTGGGCTGGTTGTTCCTGCTGCTGGGGCTGGGCGCGATCACCGTGATCGGCTTTGTGATGTTCGCCCGTGAGCAGGCTTCGGAGAACGACACCAACGCGGGGTCGTAGGGGCCTCACCCCTAAATCCTCTCTCCCGTGGAGAGGGGATTCTGGCCCATGTTCTTCTGTGACCGCAGGCCGACGATGGCAAGAAGAGACATCAGGGCTGGGGCCTTTGCAGCGTCAATTACCGTCCCCGTAAGAAAGTTCTAATTGTGATGGATGTCACAAGTTTTGTATAATGAGGTCGTTGCTAGTCGCAGGATAAATCAGATATGACAGAGATGGCTTGGGAAAAGCCAGTCGCGCTTGATAAGCCTAAAGGCAAGCCGCGCCCCGGCAGTTGGAAGTTTGCGCTGGGCGGCACGCTGATGTTGATTGCAGTCGTGTACTTAGTGTTTTCAGGGACGATGGTTGGGGCGCGTTTTTTCATCACGGTAGACGAAGTCGTCCACAATCCGGCTTACCTCGGGCAGACCGTGCGCATCACCGGCGCGGTGATTGGCTCCACGATTGAGTACGATCCGGTGACCGGCGACCTCGAGTTCACCATCGCGCACATCGACAGCGAGCCAGCCGACCTCGCCACGGAGCTGCACCGCGTGGCCAACAACCCCGTGACGACGCGGCTGCACATCGTCATGACCAACCAGACAAAGCCCGACCTGCTGGTGCACGAGGCGCAGGCCATTCTCACCGGCCAACTGCGCGAGGATGGCAACTTCTACGCTAACTACGTCCTGTTGAAGTGCCCGAGCCGCTTCCAAGAGAACACCCCCGGCAGCATGATCCGCACGACGAGCGACTAACAGCCCCACGGAGGACGCCATGCTTGCTGAAATAGGTGCAGTCACGTTGGGGCTGGCGTTCATCGCCAGCCTTTATGCCATTTTCGCCAGTGTGTTGGGTGAAGTGCGGCATCGCACGGCGTGGGTGCTGAGCGGGCGCAACGCCGCCCTGCTGACGTTCCCACTGCTGGCCATCTCGACCGGCGCGCTGCTGATCGCCCTCATCACCGAGCAGTATCAAATTTCTTACGTCTGGTCAGTGACGGATCCGACGACCCCGCTGTTTTATCGCATCACGGCGCTGTGGGGCAGCCAACGCGGGTCGCTGCTGTTCTGGTGTGTGTTGATGGCGCTGTTCGCAGTCGGCGCAGTTGTGCTGAACTGGAAAAGTGACCGCCGCCTCATGCCGATTGCGATTGCGGTCATGATGGCGGTGCTGGCGTTCTTCGTCGGGATCACCTTCTTCATGGAGAACCCGTTCACGCGCTGGTGGGTTGACCCAGCCACGGGGCGTGATCTGGACACGCTGCTGATCCCGTCTGGGGTAGTTGCGCCCGATCAAGCGGCGCTGGCGACCACAGCGCAGGGCTTAAACCCGCTGCTGCGCCACTTCGGCATGATCATCCACCCGCCGATGCTCTACTTGGGTTTTGTGGGCTTTGTCGTGCCGTTCGCGTTCGCGGTGGCGGCGCTGGCCAGCGGCGACCTGACGACCAACTGGATCAAAGCGACGCGCCGCTGGACGCTGGTGGCGTGGCTGTTCCTGAGCTTGGGGCTGATCTTGGGCGGGCGCTGGGCCTACGACGTCTTGGGCTGGGGCGGCTATTGGGGCTGGGATCCGGTTGAGAATGCGGCCTTCCTGCCGTGGCTGGTGGGGACGGCCTTCCTGCACAGCGTGATGATCCAAGAGAAGCGCGGGATGCTCAAGGTGTGGAACATGGCGCTGGTGATCATGACGTTTTCGGCGGTCATGTTCGGCACGTTTGCCACGCGCAGCGGCGTGATTCAGAGCGTCCACAGCTTCGCGCGCAGCGAGATCGGCTGGCCGATGCTGCTGTTCTGGGCAGGGATGACGCTGGTGGCGGGGGCGCTGCTGGTGTGGCGCTGGCAGCGCGGCGAGCTGCGCGATGAGCACCCCTTCGTGGGCATCCTCAGCCGCGAGTCGCTGTTTGTGATGAACAACGTGATCTTCATGGCGCTGGCGGTGACGATCTTCTGGGGGAGCTTCGGCGCGCCGATCACGGCGTCGCTGTTCTTCAACCAAGAGATCACGCTGGGGGTGGAATACTTCATGTTGGTGACGCCGCCGCTGTTCGCCCTCATGTACCTGCTGATGGGGGTTGCGCCGCTCTCAGCGTGGAGCGCGATGTCGCTGCGGCGGATGGGCGCGTCGCTCATGTGGCCGCTGGCGCTGACAGCGGTCACCCTGTTGGTGATTGTCCTCACCAGCGAGCTGAACACGCCGGTCTCGGTGCTGGCGTATGGGCTGGTGTTCATGGCGGGCTACGTGGCCATTTATGAGACGGCGCGCGGCGTGTGGGTGCGGCGGCGGGCGCATGGCGAAAGCGTCTGGCTGGCGCTGCGGCGTTTGTACGGGCGCAATCAGCGGCGCTATGGCGGCTACATCGTCCATCTGGGCATCGTGGTGATCGGCATCGGCGTGATCGGCAGCACGGTCTTTCAACTTGAGACGCGCCGCACGCTGGAGCTAGGCGAGACGCAGCGCATCGACAGCCAATATGAGCTGCGGCTGGACGACCTCCAGCAGGGCATTAGCACGGACAACCGCGAGCTGATCGTCGCCTCGATGACGGTCTTCCGCGATGGGCGCGAAGTGGCCCGCATTCAGCCGCGCATCGACAACTTCCCCGGCATGCCGATGACGATTGCAGGGGCACACGGCACGCTTGAGAAAGATTTCTACGTCCTGCTGACGGGCTATGACACCGCGCGCGGCATCGCCTCGTTCAAGGTCTACATCAACCCGCTGGTGAACCTTGTGTGGTGGGGCGGGCTGGTCTTGATCCTCGGCACGGTGCTGGCGGCATGGCCGAAAGAGATCGTGCCGGAGGCCGTGCGCCGCACGCGCAAGTCCAGCAGCATGGTGGGGGAGATGGCATGAGGCGCGGGTGGCTGATCCTGATCGGGCTGATGCTGTTGGCCGCCCCAACGCTGGCGCAGCGCTTCATCACTGAGGATGACGTGACGCGCGTCGCGCAGCGGCTCTACTGCCCCGTGTGCGAGAACATCCCGCTGGACGACTGCGGCATGGAGGCGTGCATCATCTGGAAGCAGGAGATCGCTGAGATGCTGGCGGCGGGGATGAGCGACGAGCAGATCATCGCCAACTTTGTCGCGCGCTATGGGGAGAAGGTGGCGGGCGTGCCGCTGGACGACACGCTGCGCATGATGGCCTTCATCATGCCGCTGCTGGGGCTGCTGCTGGCGTCGATTGCCGCTGCGCTGACCTTCACCAATTGGGAGAAGCGCAAACAGTCCCCCGAGGCCGCCCCGCAGCCTGCCGCCGCGCCGGATGACTACCGTCAGCAGTTTGAACGGGATGTATAAGTGAGCGATCTGGAGTTCTTACAAGCGCCGCGCCCCAAGCGGGTCGGTTGGTCGTGGGGGACGGTTGTCCTCATCTGCGGCGTGGCGGCGATTACGCTGGTGCTGGCGCTGCAGCTGGCGCGCCGCAGTGAGGCGCAGCCGCGCCCGGGCCAGATGGCCCCGGACTTCACCCTTGAGACCTTCGACGGGCAGACGATCACGCTCTCGGAGCTGCGTGGGCAGCTGGTGATGATCAACTTCTGGGGGAGCTGGTGCCCGCCGTGCGACCAAGAGGCCCCGCACCTGCAAGACCTCTACGAGCAGTACGCCGACGCGGGGTTCATCGTCATCGGCGTGAACTGGTTAGACACCCCCAGCGGGGCCAGCGCGTTCATCGCGCGGCACGGCCTGACCTTCCCCAACGGCAAGGACGTCCAAGAACGAATCGCCCGCGCCTATCGCATTCAGGGCGCGCCGGAGAACTTCCTCATCGGGCGCGATGGCCAAGTCGTGATGGCGTGGATCGGGCCGGTGACCTTCCCGATGGTGGCGGAGGTGATCGACCGTGTGTTGGCCGAGGAGGGCGCATGAGCGTTGAGGGCTTGGTCTTTTTTGCGCTGGTGGTCGCGGCGTGTTTGATCGCGGTGGTCTGGCCGTTCGCCCGCCCACTGCCGGAGACGCAGCGCCGCATGCTGGATCGCCAGCGGGAGCGCGCGCTGGCCTACTACGAACGGGCGCTGATGAACGTGCGCGATCTAGATGAGGACTTCGCCACCGGCAAGATCAGCGCCGAGGAGTACCACGCCGAGCGCGAATTATGGGCGAGCCGCGGCGCGCGCGTCTTGCAGTTCCTCGATGAGCTGGATCAACAGCATCCCATCATCGACGACGTGAACGCCGAGGACGCGCAGATCGACGCGGTCATCGAGGAAGCGATTCGCGCGGTGCGGGTGGCGCATCAAGGGGGCGGGGCATGAGGCGGATGCAGCGCTGGCTGTCGTGGTGGCATGTTGCCCCACGGACAGGGCAGGCCTTACGGGGAATGTCCGAGCCGCAGCCGAAGGTGGCCGTGCGCCAGAGGCTGAAGCCTCTGGCTAGCGCGCGGGGGCTAAAGCCCCCTTCAGGGGGCGCGTTGCAGCCGGATGCTTCAGCGTCCGGCGTTCAACCTAG
>JBDNCV010000070.1:0-18572 GCA_046719465.1 Anaerolinea sp. | reverse complement strand
GGCCGCGGAGATGGCAAACGCCGGAATGGAAATGGCCGCCCACACCAAGAACCATATCGATTTACGCGCGCGCAGTTTCGACACGCTCGTTTATGAGATCATCGGCAGCATCGAGAGCGTGGCCGCGCACACGGGCGAGCGCCCTATCGCATTTTCGTACCCGATCGGCCGTTATGATGAGGATACGCTGGCAGTCATGGCGACGATCCATCCAGTGATTGCAGTCACCACTCAAGCAGGCAGCCGCATCAGCAGTGACCTGCTCTTGGAAGTGCCGCGCATTCGCATCAACCCCGATACGACTGTGTTCGCGCTGAGCAGGCTGCTGCGACCATGAATAAAACGCGGCTCTGGCATGTCGGGTCTGACGCGCCAGAGCCGCAAAAATCCATCAAACGGCGAACTAATCCGGCAAGATCTTGGTATCCATGACAGCATCCAGCCCGATCATGACGATGATGCCAATCGGGACGGCCGTCACCAAGAAGTAGATAGTGCCATACTCAGCAATGGTCACGCCCTGCGGCGATTGAATCGAGCTAATCAGCGGGAGAAGGTCAAAGCCCACGCTGATAATCAAGTAAGCGATGATGAACCCGATCACCTGTGAGATGACGATGACAACCAAGCGCTTCACATTTAATGGAGACATGCACCAACCCTTAAGCGACTGCGAACCCTCACGAATATGTTCGAATTCTAACGTAAACGCTTCGTAGTCTGCAAGTAACTAATTTCACGAACTGGGGTTTCCACTAGCAAGTTAAGTTGAGCAAGCGATAATTTATGCTACACTTATCCGCATCTAATGGTCGAAGTGGTGAGCAGTAATGGGAGTAGGCACCTGTGGCAGACTTATTCGATAAGGTCAAAGGGTTTACAGCCGCCAAGGAAGCAATGGCGCTGGGGATTTATCCGTACTTTCGCGCGTTGAGCCACTCAGAAGGCGTCACCGCAACCTTTGAGGGCAAGCGGGTTGTGATGTTAGGCTCCAACAACTACCTCGGCCTGACCACCGATCCGCGCGTCAAGGCCGCCGCCGCCGAAGCCCTTGAGCGCTATGGCACGAGCGTTACGGGGTCGCGTTTCTTGAACGGCACGCTGGAGCTGCATCTCGAGCTAGAACGTCGCCTAGCCAAGTTCGTCGGGATGGAGGCCGCGCTGGTGTTCTCTACTGGCTACCAGACCAATGTAGGCACGATTACGGCCATCCTCGGCAAAGGGGATTACGCCATCCTCGACAAGGAAGCCCACGCCTGCATCGTAGACGGTGTGATGATGTCACGCGGTGAGATGAAGCGCTTCAAACACAACGACGTGGCCGATCTCGACCGTGTGCTGCGCAGCCTCCCTGATGACGCCGGCAAGCTCGTCATCGTAGACGGCGTTTACAGCATGGGTGGTGATATTTGCCCGCTCCCAGAAATCCTCGAGGTATGCCAGCGCCACGGGGCGCGTCTGATGGTTGATGATGCGCATGGCGTCGGCACGATGGGTCAAGGTCGCGGCACAGCGGCACACTTCGGCCTCTCAGACAAGATCGACCTGATGATGGGCACGTTCAGCAAGAGCTTCGCTTCCATTGGTGGCTTCATCGCTGGCTCTGCCGATGTCATTCATTACATCCAGCACCATGCGCGGTCGCTCATCTTCTCCGCGGCGCTCCCTGCTTCGAACGCGGCTGCTGTCCTAGCTGCTCTCGACATCATTGAGACTGAACCGCAGCATGTGCAGCGTGTGTGGGAGAATGCGGACTATATGCGGGCGGGCCTACGCGAGCTAGGTTACAACACCGCCGCCAGCACCACGCCCATCATCCCTGTGATCATCGGTGAGCAGTACCTGACAGGCATCACTTGGGCTGCTTTGATCGAACAAGGCGTCTACACCAACCCCGTCGTGCCCCCGGCCACCCCGCCCAACGCCAGCCTGCTGCGGACAAGCTATATGGCAACGCACACGCGCGACCTGCTGGACGAAGCGCTGCAAGCCTTCAAAATAGTTGGTCAGAACCTCGATTTGATCCCAGCACGCCAAGCCGTCTAGGCTACAGGAAGTGTCTGAATGGCTGGTGCTGCCCCTCACCCCCTGTCCCCTCTCCCGTGGTGAGGGGACTTGCCCCTTCTCCTTCGGGAGAGGGGGTTGGGGATGAGGCCTTGCGATCCATATGACCGCAGGCCAGACAGGGTAAGGGGTCGATCGTGCACCGCCACCATTTTAGACACTCCCAAGCCACATAATCGACTTCAAGACGTAGGGCTGCTCAACTTGAGCAGCCTTTTTGTTGCAATTCGGCGGATTCTACCTTGACGATGCCGAACCGAGCCTGATATGATTCGCCATGTTGTGGAGGCGTGGTGTAGCGGCCTAACATGCCACCCTGTCAAGGTGGAGATCGCGGGTTCGAATCCCGTCGCTTCCGTCCAAACACTTACAGCGAGCGCCAAGGTAAAATCACCTTGGCGTTTGTGCTATCTGGCACAGATCTGTTTTGTGAATCACATCATGCGCGTTACACTCCTCACCAACAAAGGGAGTAGCCCTCATGGCGCAGAATTGGCTTATTACCCATCAAGAACATACGCTTTATCTCACCTTAAATCGTCCGCAAGCCCTCAACGTGTTGACCATAGAGACGCTGCACGAACTGCGGGAAGTTGCAGCCCAGATTCAGCATGACCGACAGGCTCGCGTTATCGTGCTGCAAGCCGAAGGCCCGCATTTCAGCGCTGGAGTGGACGTCAAAGTGATTGCAGCCATGCGCGAGCAGTCACTGCAAGAGTTTGACCGGCAGCTCGCTGACCTGCAAGGCTGCATCGACGCCTTTGAAGCGCTCCCCCAGCCTATCGTTGCTCGTCTGCGTGGCCACGTCATCGGTGGAGGGATGATCTTAGCGGCTTGCTGTGACTTTCGCGTGGCCGATACGACGGCGCGCTTTTCCCTGCCCGAGGTGCGCCTCGGCATTCCGGTTATCATGGGCACGCACCGCCTCACACGGCTGGCTGGCGCTGCCATCACCAAAGAGATGATCCTGCTGGCCGAGCCATTCGACGCCACCACCGCCCACCGCTGGAACCTCGTCCATCGTGTGGTAGAGCCAGATCAGTTAGATGCAGCCGTCAACAGCATCGTTGAACGCTTGCTCAGCCTCCCACCGCTGACGCTGCAAAGCGCCAAACGTATCATCGATCGAGGGCACACTTTATCATCAGAGGCAGCACAGGCGTTGGAACGTGCCGAACAAGCTATGCTGTTGGCCACTCATGACTTCGCTGAAGCCGCAGACGCTTACCTGTCTAAACGCACCCCATCTTTCATAGGAAGCTAAATGCATGAACGATGAGCCTATAGCCGATCAAATCACGTTCGACGATTTTCTGGCAGTCGATATGCGGGTCGGGACGATTCTCTCGGCCGAGCTGAACCCCAAAGCCATCAAACCCGCCTATATCTTGCAAATCGACTTCGGCCCTACTATTGGGACACGCACCAGCTCCGCCCAGATCACTGTCAACTATACGCCTGAGCAGCTCGTTGGGATGCAGGTGATCGCGGTGCTGAACTTCCCACCACGGCGCATCGCTGGGGTCAAGTCCGAGGTGTTGGTGCTGGGCGCGATGGATGCAGAACGTGACGTGATCTTGCTAACACCCTCGTTGCCAGCTCATAATGGCAGTCGCATCAGCTAACATGAGAGGAAATCAATCATGACAAGCATCCCTGACACGCACAAGGATCTTGTGACACGCCCCATCGTCGCCAGCCTCATCACACAAATGCCCAACGGCTACCCACAGGCTACGCCAGTCTGGTTTAGCTATGACGGCGAGTTGATTTGGGTGAACACCGAATCCACACGTCGCAAAGCGCAAAACATGCGCGCCAACCCCAAAGTTGCCTTCCTAATTGTCGACCCAGAGAATCCATACCGTTACCTAGAGCTTCGCGGGGACATCGTCGCAGAGACAACCGAAGGCGCGCTTGAGCATATCAATCATCTTTGCTCGTTGTACTTCGGCCGCGACGATTTTTACCAGAATGCGCCGCACTTGCGCGATGTTGAAGTCCGTGTGATTTTCAAGATACGCCCGGTTGTAGTCAACGCATATTAACGATTAGCGCGCCGTCCGTTGAGGACGGTTGGGCCAATTGCTGCGTTCCCAAGCCATCGCGTTGCAAAAAAGATGCCAATCAAGCAAAATAGCCCTTCAGATTAGAAATTAAATTTCATAACCACAACAAGATTGGACTCTCTCATGCAACCTCACCCCGACGCGCTGAACGCGCTAGCCTACGCAGATCATGGCGCGCCAGCTGACATCCTTGGCGCTCATCCCTATCAAGACACAACGACCTTCCGCGCATTCCGGCCAGATGCGGTTCAGATGCAGCTTGTGATTGAAGACCAAGACCCTATCACCATGCAAAAAATCCATGATGGGGGCATTTTCGAGATCACGCTTACCACTACCCTCCCTCAAAGCTATCACTACCTCGTCACCAATCACTTTGGCCATACGTTCACTTACTACGACCCCTATAGCGCCCCATCGGTGTTTGGAGACATGGATTATTTCCTGTTCGGTGAGGGTCGGCATCGCAACATCTACGATCTGATGGGGGCACATCCCCGCGTCGTGAACGGTGTGTCAGGGGTCAACTTTGCGGTGTGGGCGCCCAACGCGCGGCGCGTGAGCGTCGTCGGCAACTTCAACTACTGGGACGCGCGCTATCACCCGATGCATCAGCGTAAAAACGGCATCTGGGAGCTGTTCGTCCCCGGGCTTGGCCTCAACGAGCCGTACAAGTTCGCCCTCCGTTCGCACCATCGCGGCTATGAGGCTGAAAAAAGCGATCCTTACGCCTTCTTCGCCGAGAAACGCCCACAAACAGCGTCAGTTGTTGTCGACCTTGACCAGTACGAGTGGAACGACGCTGAGTGGATGGAAAAGCGCAGCCAAACCAACGTGCTGACTGCCCCTATGGCGATCTACGAAGTTCACCTCGGCTCGTGGCGTCGCAATGCCGAAGGCAACTGGCTCACCTACCGTGAGCTAGCAGAAACGTTGATCCCTTATGTCAAGGACATGGGCTACACCCACATCGAGATCATGCCCGTCGCAGAACACCCCTTCGACGGCTCGTGGGGCTATCAAGTCACGGGGTACTATGCCCCCACCAGCCGTTACGGAACGCCTGCCGATTTTATGTACTTCGTTGACCAGTGTCACCAAGCAGGCATTGGCGTCATTCTCGATTGGGTCCCAGCCCACTTCCCCAAAGATGGCCATGCGCTCAGCTACTTCGACGGCACACACCTCTACTCGCACGAAGACCCGCGCCTCGGCGAGCAGCCCGACTGGGGCACTTACATTTTCAACTACGGGCGCAACGAGGTTCGTAATTTCCTCATTGGTAATGCCTTGTTCTGGCTAAAAAAGTACCACATCGACGGGCTGCGCGTGGACGCGGTGTCGTCGATGGTGTACCTCGATTTCTCGCGCAAGGCCGGTGAGTGGATCCCCAATAAGTATGGCGGACGTGAGAACTTGGAGGCCGTTGCTTTCTTGCGTGAGTTCAACATGGTAGTGCATGAGGAGTGCCCGGGCGCGTTCACCGTTGCCGAGGAAAGTACCTCGTGGCCAGCGGTCTCACGCCCCGTGTATATTGGTGGCCTCGGGTTCACGCTCAAGTGGAATATGGGTTGGATGCACGACACGCTCAACTACGTCAAGCTCGACCCCATCTATAGGCGCTATCATCACAATCAACTCACATTCATGATGATGTACGCCTATACCGAGAACTTCGTCCTATCCCTCTCGCATGATGAGGTTGTCCACGGCAAAGGTTCGCTCATCAACAAAGCGCCGGGTGATTGGTGGCAGAAGTTCGCCACCCTACGACTGCTCATGGGCTACCAATATACCATCGTCGGCAAGAAGCTCAACTTCATGGGGCACGAGATCGCTCAGTGGCGTGAATGGAGCGAGGCGCGCCAGCTTGATTGGGAGCTGCTTTCGCTGCCAACACATCAAGGCGTGCAGCAGTTCATCAAAGACTTGAACCGCATCTACACCAGCCATCCAGCGCTGTATGAGTTAGACTATGACCCGGCAGGCTGCTACTTCATCGAAGCCAACGACCTCGACCGCAGCGTTTACGTCTACGCTCGTTTCTCGACAGATCGCGCTCAAACGCTGGTCATCGTCCTCAACTTTACGCCTGTCGTCTACGAGGAGTTTCGCATCGGCGTGCCTGCGCATGGCGTATACGAGGAGATCCTCAACAGTGATCATCCACAGTATGGGGGCAGCGGCGTCATCAATCCCCATGCACTCATGTCACAAGCAACGCCGTGGCACCACCAAGATCAAAGTGTGATCCTGCGCCTGCCTCCGCTGGGGATGATCCTTCTGAGGCTGAAGCCAACCCAACCAACTGACCCTGAGCTATGAGCGATTTGACCATATTCACACTGAACACGTGGTGCCCACCCTACGCTCAACACCGCATAGAGCGGGCGCGCGCCATCGGTCGTGAAATTCTGCGCCTCGCGCCGGACGTCGTGTGCCTGCAAGAGATGTTCCTGAACGAACCACGTCAGATCGTGATGGCAGCGCTGGCATCGGCGTACCCTCATCAGCGCTATTTTGACGCTGGGTGGATCGGCAGTGGGCTGCTGATCGCATCGCGCGTGCCTATCGTGTACTCAGCGTTTGAGCGCTACCAAATGGGTGGAAAACCTGAAGACATCGGCCATGGTGACTTCTACGCGGGCAAAGGGATCGGCATGATTCGCCTCCGCTATCATGACACCGAGATTGACATCTACAACACCCACACCCACGCGCAGTATGAGCTGGCCAACGACAACGAGTATGCTTTTTTCAACCTGAGCAATCTGTGGCAAGCAGTCCACTTCGTGCGTCGCACCTCTGGCAGCCGACGGCACATCCTCGTTGGGGATCTCAACACGCGGCCTGACCAGCTCGGCTATCGTGTGATGCGGCACGTTCTGCCGCTTCAGGATGCATTCACCACACTTAACCCGGACAGCGCAGGGTACACCTTCCACGCCGCCAACCCATATGTAAACAGCCCAGACCAACGCCTCGATTACATGCTGTACAGTGACGGCCTCACACCGACATACTGCGCCGTCGTCAGCAGTCACATGCCAGTGGATGGGGCGCTGGCCCTCTCCGACCATGACGCGCTCATGGGGCGCTTTAGCGTCGTTCCACAGGTGGCCATCACGGCTGAGCCAGACAAAAGCCTACAAACTGCCAGCGTCGCCCTCGCCCTGCGCGAGCTGAAGCTCACCGACAATCAGGAGCTAGCGCAACTCGAAACGTTGCTCGGCATTGGACTCTTCAGCTTCGACATGTGGCGACAACTTGAAGCCTTGAGCAGGCTTTCACGTCCTCTAGCGCGCATAGGTCAGCAGATCGTGCTGGCTGCCGCGCTCTTGCTCAGCCTGATGCCGCTTCTTCAACTCTTGCTGATACTCCCCCGCCGTCGCACTGCCATCATCCGCGCGATTGACAACATCACGGCCCCACCATGACCCCTGCACTGGCGCCCCAACGCACGATTCTTCACCTCGATTTGGACGCGTTCTTCTGCTGCGTTGAAGAGCTGCACGATCCATCGCTGATCGGCAAGCCGTTTGCCGTCGGTGGCACGCCCGGTGGGCGCGGCGTCGTTGCATCCTGCTCATATGCGGCGCGAGCGTTCGGCATTCGCTCTGCCATGCCGATGGCACAGGCGCTGCGCTTAGCCCCCAGCCTAATTGTGCGCTCGACGCGCTTCGACGCCTATCGCGCCTACTCGCAGCGTGTTATGGCCATCCTGCACGATTTAACGCCCATGGTCGAACAGTTGTCGATTGACGAGGCATTTTTAGACGTCACTGGCCTCAAGGGCACACCCCGCGAGATTGCCCTCCGGCTCCAACAACGCATCCGACAAGAGCTGAACTTGCCAGCTTCGCTCGGCGCTGCCACAAACAAGCTTGTGGCCAAGATAGCCAACAATCGGGGCAAGGCCGTACAGATGAATGGACACACCCCATCGGCAATCGAGGTTGTCGCGCCCGGTGAAGAGGCAGCCTATCTTGCGCCACTACCAGTTAAGGAGCTGTGGGGCGTTGGCGCGAAGACTGAGCAGCGCCTCGCCCTGCTTGGCATCCACACTATCGGCCAACTGGCCGCCACTAACCTAGCGCTGCTGCAGCATCACTTCGGCAAGCATGGCTACGACATGTGGAACCGCGCCAACGCGCGCGACAATCGACCGGTGGAACCAGAGCATGACACCAAATCCATCAGCGCGGAAACAACCTTTGCCCGCGATGTCACCAACATTCAGCAAATCCACCAAACGATCGAACAACTCGCGCAGCGCGTCGCGCGACGCCTTCGCCGCGCCGATCTGCAAGGCACGACTATCAAAATCAAACTGCGGCATCACGACTTCACAACGTTCACTCGCCAGATAAGCATCACAGCGCCCACCAGCGATGAACAAATCATTGTTGAACATGCGCTCACCCTACTGCATCAGGCGTGGATCGACAAAACGCCGCTGCGGCTAGTCGGTGTTGGTGTAAGCAGCCTTGCCAATGCCGAGCGCCAGCTCGGCCTGTTTGACCCCCCACAAACTCGCGAAACAACCAAAGTTGCGCGCCTGATGGATGATCTACAAGACAAATACGGCCACTCTGCGCTGCGGCGTGCGCGTGACTTACAAGACGGACGATAAGTAGTCGTAGGTTTCGCACGCTCCAAGTCATTGACACCGTATCCCGCGCTGTTTATGATGATGGGCGCTTGAAAAAGTTTGCTGTGAAGGATCATCCGTGCGGAAGTACTGGGACGAAGTTTGGGAACGCTTCAAGATTATTGGAGCACTGGTGGGTGATGGCAACGCGCGCGCCGTGTCGCTGCTGTTTTATTTCACCGTGTTTGTGCCCTTCGCGCTGATCGCGCAGCTCTTTACAGATCCCCTCCGCCTGAAGTCAAACGCTTCCCAATGGCTCGAGCGCGCCCCCGTCCCCACCGATATCGAGTCCGCCAAAGAACAGGGCTAAACCATGTACATTCTGGGCGTCGCCGCCTTTTATCATGATTCTTCTGCTGCGCTGCTGAAGGACGGCCAACTTGTGGCTGCGGCCATGGAGGAGCGCTTCTCGCGGCGCAAGCACGACAATTCGTATCCCATGCAGGCGATCAACTTTTGCCTTGAGCATGCTGGCATTACACCGCATGATCTGGACTATGTCGTCTTCTATGAAAAACCACTCGTCAAGTTTGAACGCATCTTGCAAACCACGCTTTCGACGTTTCCCTACAGCGCGAGCACATGGCGCGAGGCGATGACGAGCTGGTTGAAAGAAAAACTGTGGGTCAAGTCGGCTATCAACAATCACCTGCACTGCGGCCTAGACAAAATCTTGTTCTGCGACCACCACATGAGCCATGCGGCGAGCGCTTTCTTCGCCAGCCCGTTCGATGAAGCAGCCGTCTTGACTGTGGACGGCGTCGGTGAGTGGACAACGACGACCCTCGGCACAGCGCGCAGTTACAAACCCGGCGAAAACGGGGCCAACGTCATTAATTTGTTTGCAGAGCAGCGCTTCCCTCATTCGCTGGGGCTGCTCTACTCGACCTTCACGGCTTGGTTGGGCTTTCGCGTCAACAACGGTGAGTACAAAGTCATGGGTATGTCGCCCTATGGCACGCCGAAGTATGTTGATCGTGTCTATAAGGTGTTCAACTTCAACGCGGCGGATGCCTCGTTCAGCCTCAACATGGACTACTTCGACTTCCATCGCAGCATCGACCGCAGCTACAGCCGCAAATTCATTGACTTATTCGGCGCGCCTCGCCCGCCCGAGGCCGATTTCTTCACCATGAAAACCAATCCAGAGCGCAGCGCCGAACGCGCCGCCATGGAACAAAACCAGTACTATGCCGATGTCGCAGCTAGCATCCAGCTTGTCATTGAAGACACGCTCGTTGGCATCTGCCGCCACCTCTATGAGAAGACCGGCCTCAAGAAATTAGTGTTCGCAGGCGGTGTTGCCCTCAACACCAAGGCCAACTGGCGCTTGCTCAACGAGACCCCGTTTGAGGAAATCTACATCCAGCCCGCAGCGGGTGATGACGGTGGCTCGCTTGGTGCGGCACTCTGGGCGCATTACGTCGTCTTGAACCAGCCACGCACGTGGTCAATGCCCCATGCCTATTGGGGCAAGGCGTACACAGACGCCGAATGCCAAGCGTTCCTTGACGAAAAAGGTATACCCTATGAGCGCTTTGATGAACGCATCGATCAGCTCGAGGATGTGGTCACTGAGGCGCTTACCCGTGAGCAGGTCATCGGCCTGATGCAGGGGCGTTTCGAATGGGGGCCGCGCGCCCTCGGCAACCGCAGCATCCTTGCTGACCCACGATTCGAAACGATGAAAGAAGTCGTCAACACCAAGATCAAATTCCGCGAGCCGTTTCGCCCTTTTGCGCCGGTCATCCTGCGCGAACGCGCACCAGAATACTTTGACTATCAAGATGTCGCCGTTCATGAAGCGCCGCGCTATATGCTGATGGTTGCGCCATTCAAAGAGGAAAAACAAGATCAAGTCCAAGCTGTCTGCCATGAAGGGACAGGCCGTTTGCAATCCATTGATCATGAGACCAACCCCTTTTACTACAACATCGTGCGCAAGTTTGGTGAGGCGACTGGCGTGCCTGTCGTGCTCAACACGTCTTTTAACCTGCGTGGAGAGCCTATGGTCACGTCGCCCCGTGATGCGTACAATACCTTCCGTAACAGCGACATCGATATGCTAGTGATGGGATCATTCCTCATACGGAAACCCCGATAAAGGACACACGCCATGACCACCAACCTGAACGAGACTGAACGCACAGCTCAACGTGTACCAATGAAGAAGCCTTCCGCGATAGACGACGCGCTCACCCGTCTCGGCGTGATGGGTGAAATCCTGAGCTTCTTTTGGAAGCGCCGCTTGTTCTGGCTAATTCCGATGCTGCTGGTGTTGGGTCTCATCGCTATCTTCATCGTCATCGGCATTTCCAGCCCTGCCGGCGCGTTCATCTATACCTTGTTCTAACCAACGATGGAACCGAAACTCGTACTCTCGCTTCTCTTTCTGTTGGCGTTCGGGGCATATTTTGGCGGTATAGTAGCGCGCGCTTCAGAGAAAGCTCGTCCCATTCACGGTGGGCCGCTGGCACGAGCGTTTCATTTTGCCGCATGCGCCGTTATGACAATCGGCGCGCCTGCTGTCTTGTTGGAGATTTTCGTCCTGCGGATGATCTCGCCTCTGCTCATTTTGGCGGGCGTAATTGTGAGTTTGTTCACGCTGCTGTTTGCCTATGCGCTCATCGAGCAGCCTGCTAGGCTGCGCTTCCAAGCGCCTGAAGACCGCGGCTGGACATCTGAGGATGCCAAGAAGTCTGGCCTGTAGTAGTGTGACTTTGACAGCAAGGTGCATCACAGGATGCGCCTTGTTCGTTTGTGGTTGGCCTTAGGCTTTCTCTTTTCAGCCAGAAGACCATGGCTATACTCATAACGTGTTGTGCTCAACCGTGCCTTAGTGAGGATGGACTGTATGCCGCGTGCATTGATCAGCGTGTATGACAAGACTGGCCTGATTGAATTTGCTAACCAACTGGTAGAACGCGGCTGGGAGCTGGTCGCCAGTGGTGGCACTGAAAAAGCGCTGCTCGATGCGGGCATCAAGGTCACACCACTTAACCAGCTTACTGGCCTACCAGAGATGCTCGAAGGTCGTGTCAAGACGCTGCACCCGGCTGTTCATGCAGGCATCCTCGCGCGGGATCGTCAGTCAGACTATGATGAACTCACACGCCACGGCTTTGCTCTGATTAGCATGGTCATCTGCAACCTCTACCCGTTTCAAGAGACGGTTGCTCAGCCCGGCGTCACGCTTCAAGATGCTATTGAGCAAATCGACATTGGAGGGGTTGCGCTGCTGCGCGCGGCGGCCAAGAACTTCTTTCGAGTTGTCACGCTGTGCGACCCGCTGGATTACCCGCGCGTGTTAGCTTTGATTAAAGCCTCTGGTGACACTGACCTTGCCCTACGCCGTGAGCTGGCTGTGAAAGCCTTCGCACACACCCGCGACTACGACACTGCCATCCATGCCTACCTTACTAGTGATATCACCATCACACAGCTCGACCGTGAAACGCTCCCGCGCCAGCTTTCACTGTCGCTGCACGCTGTTTCAGACTTGCGCTACGGGGAGAACCCCCACCAAAGCGGGGCATTCTATGCGCGCATGGCCAACGAAACGCCGCTGGGCGCAACAGTGCTGGGGGGCAAGCAGCTTTCCTACAACAACCTGCTTGACGTGGACGCCGCGTGGCGCACGGTCAGCGCCTTTGCCGACCCAACCGTCGTGATCGTCAAACACCTCACGCCGACCGGTATCGCCACAGCTGATTCGATCACGGCAGCCTACCAACACGCCCTCGACTCCGACCCCATCTCTGCCTTTGGCGGCATCATCGCTGTAAACCGTGTCGTAGATGAGGCGTTTGTTCAGGCACTGGGCACGCTGTTCATCGAGGTAATCGCAGCCCCGAGCTTCACCCCCGCTGCTGCCGCCGCCCTCAGTGAAGGGCGCAAGAACTGCCGCTTGCTGCAAATCCCCCAGCCCTACGACACAACCATGCTCGACATTCGTACGATTCACCGCGGCTATCTCGTGCAGCGCATCGATGCCGGTGATCCAGAAGGCACTGTCTGGCGCACTGTCACCAAGCGCGTGCCAACCCCTGAGGAGTTAGCGGCCATGCAGTATGCGTGGAAAGCCGTTCAGCACGTCAAGTCAAACGCGATCGTGATTGCCCACGCAGGCTACACCGTCGGCGTCGGTGGCGGACTCCCCAATCGGCTCGACGCGGTGCAGATCGCCCTGAACCGCGCCAAAGAACGTGCCCGCGGCGCAGCCCTTGCCTCAGATGCGTTCTTCCCTTTCCCAGATGGGGTTGAGCTGGCCATCCGCGCGGGCGTCACCGCCATCGTTCAGCCCGGAGGAGCCATCCGCGATGCGCAGGTGATCGCTGCTGCCGATGCTGCCAATGTCGCCATGGTCTTCACTGGTACGCGCCACTTCCGCCACTAAGAAAGGATTTTTTATGAGCGAGGATGTCACCTTTACTGCCCCAATCACGCCCGAGTTTGAGGCAATCCTGACGCCGCAGGCGGTCGCCTTCGTGGCTGACCTCACGCGGCGCTTCCGCGATGAGCGTGACCGACGCTTAGCAGCGCGTGCCGAACGCCAAGCGCGCATTGACGCGGGTGAAATGCCTGACTTCCTGCCCGAGACAGCCCACATCCGCGCTGGCGATTGGCGCGTCGCGCCGAATCACCCCGCGTTAGCTGACCGCCGCGTCGAGATTACCGGGCCGACCGACCGTAAAATGATCATCAACGCGCTCAACAGCGGCGCAAACGTGTTCATGGCGGATCTAGAAGACGCCAACTCTCCCACATGGGACAACATGGTGCAAGGTCAGATTAACCTTGCTGATGCCGTGCGCCACCGCATCACGTTCACCAATGAAGCAGGCAAGCAGTACGCGCTAAACGAAAAGACCGCTGTGCTGGTGGTGCGTCCGCGTGGATGGCATCTAGACGAACGGCACATGCTGGTAGATGGGCGGCCTGTCCCGGGCGCATTGTTTGACTTCGGGCTGTACTTCTTCCACAACGCCAGAGAACTGCTCGACCGCGGCCTTGCGCCGTTTTTCTACCTGCCCAAGATGGAAAGCCACCTTGAGGCGCGCCTGTGGAACGACATCTTTATCTATGCTCAGCAGGCACTGGGCATTCCGCATGGCTCGATCAAGGCTACTGTCCTCATCGAGACAATCCTCGCAGCGTTCGAGATGGACGAGATCCTTTACGAGCTGCGCGATCACATCGCTGGGTTGAACTGTGGCCGCTGGGATTACATCTTCAGCGTCATCAAGAAATTCAACAAACATCCCCAGTTCTTGCTGCCAGATCGCGCGTCAGTCACGATGACTGTGCCCTTCATGCGTGCCTACTCGCTCCTGTGTATCAAGACGTGCCATCGTCGCGGGGCGCACGCGATGGGTGGTATGGCCGCACAAATCCCGATCAAGAACGACCCAGAAGCCAACGAGATCGCATTTGCTCGTGTGCGCGCCGATAAAGAACGTGAGGCGAACGACGGCCATGATGGGACGTGGGTGGCGCACCCGGGGCTTGTGCCGGTGGCCAAAGAGGTGTTCGACCGCGTGATGCCTCAACCGAACCAGCTTGACCGTCAGCGTGACGACGTTCAAGTGAGTGCGGCAGATTTGCTCACTATGCCGCAGGGTGAGATTACCGACGGTGGCCTGCGCAACAACATCAAAGTAGGCATCCAGTATGTGGAGGCATGGTTGAACGGCAATGGTTGCGTGCCGCTTTACAACTTGATGGAGGATGCCGCCACCGCCGAGATTAGCCGCAGCCAAGTGTGGCAGTGGCTTCATCACGGGGCCAAACTCGCCGATGGGCGCCAGATCACGCCGTCCTTGATCGAGGAGGTGCTGGAAGATGAGATGCAAGCCATTGAACGCGAGATCGGCGTTGAGCGCTTCACCAGTGGCCGTTTCAACGAAGCGCGCGACTTGTTCAGCCGAATGATCCTCACCCCTCAATTTACCGAGTTCTTAACGCTGCCCGCGTATGAGTACCTAACTTGATCTTGTCAAGTCATGCGCTGTCTGCTATAGTTTGAGCGTTGCCACTGTAGCTCAACGGCAGAGCATTCGCTTCGTAAGCGAGTGGTTAAGGGTTCAAATCCCTTCAGTGGCTCACATGGTGGCCCCACAGTGTGGGGCTTTTTCATTTGCACACAGCACAGGAAGCGCTATTATCCACTCTGATCAACTGATTCAAGCCGTGTCCGGTAATAGAAAGGCAAGCGGCGCTGATTATGAATAAGCAGCCCATTACGATCGGTGTAGCGGGTGGCACTGGCTCAGGCAAGACCACCGTGTCGCGTCAGATTCTGGAGCGCGTCGGGCATCGTCACATCGCCTATTTAGCGCATGACTCCTACTATAAAGATCTGAGCCACCTCACCCTCGAGGAGCGCAACCGCGTCAACTATGACCACCCTGATTCACTCGATACCGATCTGCTCATCCAGCACATTCGCCAGCTGAAGGCTGGTCAAGAGGTTGAAGTCCCCGTGTTCGACTTTACGCAGCATCTGCGCCAGAAAGAGTCAATTCTCGTCCGGCCACAGCCTATCATCTTGGTCGAAGGCATCCTCATCTTCAGCGAGCGTGAGCTGCGGAACTTGCTCGATATAAAAATCTTCGTCGATACTGATGCCGACATTCGCTTTATACGCCGCCTGCGCCGTGATATTGACGAACGTGGGCGCACGGCAGAAAGCGTCATCAACCAGTATCTCACGACTGTTCGCCCCATGCACCTAAAATTCGTAGAGCCGAGCAAACGTTACGCTGATGTCATCATCCCCGAGGGTGGCTACAACTGGGTTGCCATTGACATGATCGCCGACCGCATCCGCAGTATGCTGCAAGCTGATACCTCAATTGACTCTGCTCCTGCCGACATGATAGAATCAGACCACAATTGAAAAAACGAGGATCGGGAGGAATACACATCCCACACGCCAGAGAGAGCAAACCACGGCTGGGAGTTTGCTTCGTGCTTCAAGATGTGGAAGGTCGCCCGGGAGTTGCCCGCAGAACGTGCACTGCATTAGTAGAGCGTGGTCGGGTCTGCCCGTGACAGCAGTTTGAGTGCGGCACTTCGGTGCCGAAACAAGGTGGTACCGCGAGAGTTTCCTCTCGTCCTTGTGTGGGCGTGAGGTTTTTTTATGCCTCCCCCGACCTGATGTCATCACTTGTCAACACGAGGAGCGCACATGCACAAACAGAATATGCCAACCAACTTTGACTTTGCTGCCGCCGAGGGTCGCATCTACGAGTGGTGGGAAAAACATAGTTACTTCAAACCGGAAACTGCCCCCGCCAACGCTGAGCCGTTTGTGATCAGCATGCCACCCCCTAACGTGACTGGCGCGCTGCACATCGGCCACGCTCTGTTCACCTCACTCGAAGATTTGATGATTCGCTACGAGCGCATGCGCGGCAAGGCAGCCCTCTGGGTTCCCGGGACAGACCACGCAGGCATTGCCACTCAACTGCAAGTCGAAAAGCAGCTCCAGCAAGAAGGCACGTCACGCCTTGAAATTGGACGTGAAGCATTCCTAGAGCGCACTTGGCGCTGGAAAGAAGAAAAGGGTGGTACGATCATCAGCCAGCTTCGGCGCATGGGCGCATCTTGTGATTGGGATCGGCTGCGCTTCACGTTGGACGACGGCCTGTCTGAAGCAGTGCAGGAAGTGTTCGTGCGCCTTTGGGAACAAGGGTTGATCTACCGCGGCCCGCGCCTCGTGAACTGGTCGCCCGGCCTTCAGACCGCCGTCTCCGACCTTGAGGTGGAGCGTGAAGAGGAAGAAGGTAAGCTCTACTTCTTCAAGTATCCCGTCGATGGTGGTGAGTTCATCCCTGTTTCAACCACCCGCCCAGAGACCATCCTCGGTGATACGGCCGTGGCAGTTCACCCCGAGGATGAACGCTATCAGCGCTTTATCGGGCGCAAAGCCTACGTGCCCATCCTAAACCGTGAGATCCCCATTATTGCCGATGAGTACGTGGATCGGGCGTTCGGCACGGGCGCGCTGAAAGTGACGCCAGCCCACGATTTCAACGACTACATGCTCGGCAAGAAGCACAACCTCACCATGATCAACATCATGAACCGCGACGCCACGCTCAACGCCAACGCCGGGCCATACGCGGGGATGGATCGCTATGCTGCGCGTGAGGCCATCTGGCGTGACATGACCGAAGCAGGCCTGACGATCCGTGTTGAGACGCGCCAAATGGTTGTGCCGCGTTCACAACGCGGTGGCGAAGTGATCGAGCCGCTCTTGAGCGATCAATGGTTCGTGAAGATGCAGCCCCTCGCCGAAAAAGCGCTGAACGCCGTGCGCACTGGCCAGATCAAGATCGTCCCCGAGCGATTCGAAAAGGTCTACTACCACTGGTTGGAGAACATCGAAGATTGGTGCGTCAGCCGTCAGCTTTGGTGGGGGCATCGCATCCCGGCATGGTATCGTGAGAAAGACGGTGATCCTTACGGTGAAATCTATGTCGGACGCACAGCCCCCGAAGGTGAGGGCTGGCAGCCCGAACTTGACGTGCTCGACACGTGGTTCAGCAGTGGGCTGTGGCCGTTCAGTACGCTGGGTTGGCCACATGATACCGACGACATGCGCCGCTTCTACCCCACCAGTGTCATGGAGACCGGCCACGACATCTTGTTCTTCTGGGTGGCGCGCATGATCATGATGGGCCTGTGGTTCACCGATCAACCACCTTTCCACACCGTCTACTTGCACGGCTTGATCCGTGACAAGTTCGGGCGCAAAATCAGCAAGACGCTCGGCAACGTGATCGATCCGCTCGACATTATCGCGCAGTACGGCACGGATCCACTGCGCTTCACGCTCGTTACGAGCGGCACACCCGGCAACGACGTCAACCTCGACATTGAGCGCGTGGAGTATAACTTCAAGTTCATCAACAAAGTCTGGAATATCACGCGCCTTGTGAACATGAACCTAGACGGTGACCTGCCTCCCGGCTTGCCCCCGCGTGCTGAACAAGATATGCCTTCACGCTGGATTCTGAGCCGCGTGACGCGCTTGATTAAATCTGTGCAGCACTTGTTCGATATCTATCAGTACGGTGAAGCAGGCAATCAGATTTTGTCGTTCATGTGGGATGAGTTCGCTCCGTGGTATCTCGAGGTCGCCAAGCAGCCCCTCTACAACGGGACAGACACTGAAAAGGACAACACGCGCCGCGTGATGGTGCACGTCTTGGATACGTGCCTGCGCCTGCTGCACCCTTTCATGCCGTTCATGACCGAAGAAGCTTGGTCGTACATCCCGCATGAAGGCCAAGCGCTGATCACTGCCGCGTGGCCTGTCGCCGATGAGTCGCTCATCGATGAGCGCGCCGAAGCGGAGTTCACCTTGTTCATGGAACTTATCCGCGACGTTCGCAACATCCGCAAGAACTACAACGTTGACCCTGCCAAGCGCGTCAAGGCGCTCATCAGCACCAGTGATCGCCGCGCGCTGGTCGAATCCTACAGCTACATGTTTGCGCGACTGTGCAACGTCACAGAAGTTACGTTTATCACCCCTGCCGAAGCGCCAGCCAATGCAGCGACCGCAGTGATCGGTGATGTTACGCTGTACCTGCCGTTGGAAGGTTTGATGGATGTACAAGCTGAGTGCGAGCGCCTCGATAAAGAACGCGCCAACGCGCTCGACCAGATCAACAAAATCAACGCCAAGCTCAATAATGAGTCGTTTGTGGCGAAAGCGCCACCTCAAGTAGTTCTGCGGGAGCGGGAGCGTCTGGCTGAGTTCGAAGCCAGCCTCGCAC